>JAQCJL010000037.1 GCA_027593125.1 Pseudomonadota bacterium
GTATTCAAATCTGACTGAAACCAGACCCAGCTATCACGCATTTCACTATCAGGAAACCGATCAGCAATCGCCGCTTCCATCGCATCACGACCAGCCATGGCGATATCAATCTCACGCATCCCAACTTTGATGGCGGAATGAATGGCGTAGCCGCCAATATCTGCTACTTCGGCCCCTGCTTTGATTAAAGCAATCTCCTCATCAGATTTACGCATCCGATCAGCCATGGTATCCGGTGCGATATCCAGCCATTCAGCCCCAGAAATCGCATTAGCAAATGAATCCCTGATCTGAAGCGTGGCATGGTCATATTCAATCCCAATGCGTTTGACACCCGGCAAAAGATGCCCAATGGCACGAAAATAATTTCCGCGTTGCCAATCAGTATAGGTAATGTTGTCATCCACCGAACGCCGCCAAGGTTGCCCAGCATCAATAGCAGCAGACACGGTGACACATTGGTCATGGGTGATCACCGCCGCATATGGGCGGCCAAAGGCACAGTAAAGAAATCCCGTGTAATAGGCAACATTATGCATTGAGGTCAGGATGATGGCCTCAATATTCTGTGTGGCCATGCGTTGTCTGATGGACCCTAAACGACGACGATATTCGTGATCTGAAAAAGGCAAAGCTGCCTTTGTTCCATTATGGAAGCGATAAAATTGTGGTCTTGTCATGTTATGACTCCCTTGTTCAAAACCAGTTTTGACCCAGGAGTTTTCCGAAAAACCCAAACTCCCGAGATGACGATCCCGGCGTTCAGGATATAAAAATCATGTCAGAAATATGGTTTTGGCGGTTATGCCGCCGCGAATGACGCCATCATTCAAGTTTCATTTACTCGGCTAATCATGCCTTTGTAAAGTGCCTTTTTTCACCACATAAAAAAGGCCTGAATCCCTTTGATTACACGCGCCGAATTCCGGCTAACTGGCGAATACGCCATAGCCGAAGCGCTAAGGCAAACATAAACATAATCGTCAGAATCAAAATGATGGTTGGCGCTGGGGCACTATTGATAAAAAAGCTAAGATAAACGCCGCCTGTCATAGCAGTGATTGAGATTAAGACAGAGACCCACAACATCGTAGAAAACCGCCGCACCATCAGAAAGGCAATAGCCCCTGGTGCAATCAGCAGTCCAATGGCTAAAATTAAGCCTGTGGCTGTCAGCGTTGCGACAATTGTTAAGGATAGAATGGTAAGCAACCCATAATGTATCAGTTGCACTGGCAGACCACTTGTCCGAGCTTGAGGCAGATCAAAGCTATGCAGCATCAGGTCTTTCCATTTTAGCAACACTACCAAACAGACCGCCACAGCGATCACTGCTGTTAGCATCAGCTCGTCTCTATCAACCCCTAACAAGTGGCCAAAGAGAATATGATCAAGATGCAAATCGGATTCAATGGACGCATAAATCACTATCCCCAATCCAAACATCCCGGAAAACACAACCCCCATAACGGTATCTTGTTTCAAGCGGCTATGGTTGGTGATAAAGCCTGTTGCCATGGCACAGAACATTCCTGCCACAAATGCCCCAAGGATAAGAGGAAAGCCAAAGATATAAGCCAGCACCACCCCTGGCAGAATGGCATGGCTGACCGCATCACCCATCAAGGCCCAACCCTTTAGCACCAGAAAACAGGATAACAACGCCGTCGGCACAGCAACCAAGATTGCCATCACAAACGCCTTTTGCATAAATACAAATTGAAACGGCAATATCAGATCAGCCCAATTCATTAGCTTTCCCTACTTTGCTTTAATGTTCTATGTCCTTTTCGGCGGCTAGCTAATAATCCGTGTTTCGGGGCAATGATAAACACCACAAAAAAGATCAGCATCTGAAGTGTCACAATGACACCACCAGTCGCCCCATCAATAAAATAGCTAAGATAAGTTCCCAAAACGCTTGATACCACACCGATCAGCACCGATACCGAAACCAAACGAGGAAACCGATCACAGATCAGATAGGCCGTCGCCCCCGGAGTGATGACCATGGCAATCACCAAAAACGCCCCTACGGTTTGCATCGCCGCCACCACTGATGCCGACAGCAACATGAAAAAAAGGAGCTTTAAGCGTTCGGGTTTAAGCCCCATGCTTCGCGCATGGTTTTCATCAAAAAAGGTTACCATCAGGTCTTTCCACCGCGCCAGCAGAATAAGCATTGTGACCGCCGCGATGATAACCAGTTGCAACATATCATGAGGGGTAATCGATAGAATATTTCCAAACACGATCGTCTCAACGGATATTGCCATAGGCCAAAGAGACATCAAAAACAGCCCAAGCCCAAAGAATGCGGTAAAAATAATCCCAATCACAGCATCAATTTTTAGCCCCGAACGTTCTGAGAGAAACAGCATTGCACCTGCGGCAAGTCCGCCAGCAACGAACGCCCCTAGTGCAAATGGTAAGCCAATCATATAGGCCACCGCCACCCCAGGCACGACAGAATGCGAAAGCGCATCACCAATCAGCGACCATCCCTTAAGCATAAGATAAGCTGATAAAAACGCACAGATGGCCCCAACACATCCAGCTACCAGCATGGCGTTGACCATATATTCATAACCAAAAGGTTCAAGCCAAATCACGGATCATTGCCTTCTTTTGTTTTGGTCTCACCGCCATATTGCACCAATGGCCTTTCATCATCGGTCAGGATGGTAACGGCGCGGCTATCGCTATCTTCGTGCAGCGTATCACCACTTAAGGTAAAGTGCCGCAAGACGCCGCCAAAGGCTTGTTCCAGATTGGCATGGGTGAAAGTGTCCTCAGTCATGCCATGATGAAGCACCGTTCCTTTGATCAAAATAGTCCGGTCACAAAACTCCGGCACAGAACCTAGATTATGCGTCGATACCAAAATAATCCGGCCTTCGTCTTTAAGCGTCCGCAAAAGGCTGATAATCTGTTCTTCCGTTTTGACATCCACCCCGGTAAATGGTTCGTCCAGCAGGATCACTTTCCCGTTCTGGGCAAGGGCGCGCGCCAGAAATACCCGCTTACGCTGTCCCCCTGACAACTCCCCAATTTGGGCATGACGATGCTGGGTCATATCGACCCGGCGCAAAGCATCTTCTACGGCGGCGTAATCAGCATCTCTGGGGATGCGAAAAAACCCCATATGACCAAACCGCCCCATCATGACGACATCCTCAACCAGAACAGGGAAATTCCAGTCCACCTGTTCGGATTGTGGCACATAGGAAATCAAATTTTCTGCTAAGGCTTGTTTAACCGTTCTCCCTAGAATGTGAATTTGGCCTGATGCCAGACGGGTAAACCCCATAATTGCGCTGAACAGGGTTGATTTTCCTGCACCGTTTATTCCAACCAAACCGCACACCGTCCCCTGAGGCAGATGAAAACTCGCATCCCAAAGACCTGTATGACCATTGGGATAAGTGACCGTCACATCACAAACCTCAAGACCATCATTAGTGTTATTTGAAATTGGCATAGATATCGCTTCTCTTTGTTTGCTTATTAATCATTATCACCACGTTTTGAAAACGCATCATCCATACTATCGGCTATCCGTGTGACATTCACCGTCATCAGATCGAGATAACTTGGCACCGGACCATCCGCATGGCTAAGACTATCCACATAAAGCACGCCCCCATAAGTCGCGCCTGTTTCGCGTGCCACTTGCTGGGCAGGGGCGGTGTTAACTGTGCTTTCACAAAACACCACCGGGATCTGATGTTCACGCACCCCATCAATAACCGCACGCACCTGTTTTGGGGTGGATTGCTGATGGGCATTAATCGGCCAGAGATATAGTTCTTTCATGCCTAAATCTGCGGCGAGATAGCTAAATGCGCCTTCGCAAGTCACCAGCCAACGATAAGACGCAGGCAAAGCATCAATCCGTGCTTTTAGCGGTGCTACTTGTCTCGTTAATTGGCCTTTATAGGCCTCTGCGTTGTTCAGATATTTTTCGCTGTTTTCAGGGTCAGCCTGACTTAACGCTTGAGCAATATTATCAATATAGATTTTAGCGTTCTCAAGTCCCATCCATGCATGAGGATTGGCCTTACCTTCATAACGACCAGTGCGAATGGGTAATGGCTTAATCCCTTGGCTCAACCGAAAAGAAGGCATACTCCCCAGATTTTCTAAAAACTGATCCATCCATTGTTCTAGATTAAGTCCGTTATATAACAACAGATCCGCATCTATGGCTTGAACCAAATCTTGCGGAGTGGGTTGATAACCATGAATTTCTGCTCCGACCCTGGTGATAGAAACAACCTCTGCATGCTTGCCAGCCACTTGGCGCGTCATATCAGCCAGAATTGTAAAACTAGTCACCACTTTGAGGTTAGGCGCAGTTTCCGCCTTTGCCATACTAAGGCCTGCTGCGCTTAGAGCTAAGCTCATAATGATCAGCGCCAATCGGGACAAGAAGGCTGTTCTCAACATCAGACTTTGGGTCAAAAAAGAGGTCATAATGACATCATTCGTGTGATTTGCTGCTGGGATTTTTGAGGTAACATGCCCATATTATATTGGTAAAGTTAGCATGATCTAACTTTTTTTTAAAGCTCATTTAAGCGTGCGTTTTTTAACACATTAGAAAAACATATGGCTCAATATATCTTGGGTTAAACGGCTTAAGCTCTTTATCATGTCAGAATATTTCAGAGTTCATCAAAAAGGTGCTATCAAGGGCGCATCATGATGGCTTTTCTAAATGGCTTTGGCCTTGGACTTTCCTTAATCCTTGCTATTGGAGCGCAGAATAGTTTTGTTCTGCGCCAAGGCTTACGCCGACAGCATGTGACCTTAACTGTTCTGTTTTGTGGTTTTTCTGATGCGTTTTTGATCGCCATCGGCGTAAGCGGTGTTAGCTTTGCGGCAAGCCAGATCATGGGAAAGTTCCAATTTATAATGGCATGGGCAGCGTCAGCATGGCTGTTTAGTTATGCCATGATGCATTTTTGGTCGTCGTGGAAAGCTGATTATGATCTGTCGATTAATAGCAGTGGGTTCAACACCACATCATGGAAAGCGGTCGTGGCAACCCTATTCATGCTGACTTTTGTTAACCCCCATGTCTATCTGGATACGCTTATCCTCATCGGCAGTTTTTCTCTTGGCTATGATACGGTGGGGAAATGGCAATATGCCATAGGTGCGATGACCGCCAGTTTTGTATTTTTTAGCGCATTGGGTTATGCGTCTGGTTTTTATTCGCGCCATATGACCAGTTCGCGTCACTGGCAAAGGTTGGACATTCTGATTGGTGGCATCATGATGATGCTGTCAATAAAGATGTTGCTGGCTTTTCCGCTTTAGCACATTACAGCTGATTTCAGATTAAAAGCCTAGGCGGTCGCGTAACATATACCATTTCATGCCTAGCACCAAAAGTGGCCAGCGCATCAGATCACCACCGGGGAAACGGTGTTTTTTAATCTTTTCCATGACATCAAACCCGCCGGATATCCCTGCTGCCGCCTCAGCTAGCATCCGCCCAGCCAATGTTGCCATAGCCACACCATGCCCCGAATAACCAGAGGCAGAAAACTTGTTATCCCCAAGCCTGATAAAACAAGGCATCCGATTAACCGTAATCGCAAGCGTTCCGCCCCAAGCATAATCAAGGCCAATGCCTTTTAATTGTGGATAAATCTCAAATAAGCGTTTTGAGACCAACTGGCGAATATCAGACGGAAACCGATAACTGACATTTTCCCCACCACCAAAAATCAACCTGTGATCATGGGAACGGCGAAAATAACTAAGAACAAAACGGCTATCCGCAACTGCGATATCTCGGCTTAACACTGGCGGAAATTCTTTTCCCAAAGGTTCTGTGGCGACAATAAAATTGTTAATTGGCATCACCATGCGTGACACTTGCCGATTCAATTTTCCTAAATATCCATTACATGCAAAGATCACCTGATTGGTGGTAATTTGGCCTTGATCAGTAGAAATAACAGGCTGTTTGCCGTCACTGACTTTTGTCACAACACTGTTTTCATAAACCACGACCCCTGCCGCCAGCGCCGCTCGGCCCAAGCCTAGGACGTAGGCCAAGGGATGAATATGCCCTGCCCCTTCATCAAGTGAGCCGCCCTGATAAACAGGCGATCCAACAAGATCAAAAAGTTGATCTTTGTTCAATGGCTTGATCTTATCATAACCATAATCCCTAGACAGCTTTTCAATGTAGCGGTGATCTTCTGCCACCTCTTTTTTGCGCCAACACGCATGAGCTATGCCTGGACGATAATGACAGGCGATATCATGATCTTTGATCAAGCCTGCAACCTCTGCCTTGGCATCTTCGGCTAAATCCCAAAGTTGCCTCGCCATCGCCAGACCATATTGCTTTTCCAGTTGATCTTGCTCAAGCCGTTGACCACTTCCGACTTGTCCCCCGTTTCGCCCTGAGGCCCCAAAGCCAATACGGTGCGCCTCAACCACGCGCACATCATAGCCACGTTTCGCTAAATGTAAGGCGGCGGTCAGCCCCGTAAATCCAGCACCAATAATCACAACGTCGGCGGTTTCCGACCCTATGAGTTGTGGTTGTGCATCCAGATGGGTTGTGGTCGCCGCATACCAGCTATCTGGGTATTGCCCAGGGCTATCATTTTGAAAAAGAAGGTTCATACATTCATCAAGAGATGTTCGCGTTCCCAAGGGCTAATCACCTGTTGGTAGGCGGTGTACTCAATCCTCTTGACCTCAGAATAAATGCGGCAAAAATCAGGATGCAAGACTTCATGTATGGCACTTGCTTCATCAAAAAGATCAAGCGCATCACTCAAATTCTTGGGCAATTCCTCATCAAGGGCATAAGCATCCGTGGTGAAGGCATCACGAGGCTGACGCTTTTCGATCAAGCCCAGATACCCGCACGCTAACGATGCTGCGATCCCCAAATAAGGATTAACGTCCATTCCCGGCAAACGGTTTTCAACGCGCCTGGCTTCGGGTTGAGAAACCGGCACACGGAAACCCGTAGTGCGATTATCACGCCCCCATTCCAGATTTATTGGCGCAGCAAAATCACGAATATAGCGACGATAACTGTTCACATAAGGGGCAAGAATTGCCACCACTTCGGGCATATGGTTTTGCAGACCAGCAATGAAATGCATAAAAGAATCGCTATCATTGCCGTCTTTACCAAGAAAGATGTTTTTGCCTGTTTTAAGATCAACGACTGAATGGTGCAGATGCATGGCACTGCCCGGTTCATCCTGAATAGGCTTTGCCATGAAAGTCGCAAAACAATTCTGGCGCATTGCGGCTTCTCTGATCAGGCGTTTAAAATAAAAAATCTCATCCGCCAAGCGAATAGGATTGCCATGACGCAGATTCAATTCAACCTGCCCTGATCCACCTTCTTGAAGAATACCTTCGATATCCAGCCCTTGGCTCTCAGCAAAATCATAAATATCATCAATAACCGGGCCATATTCATCTACGGCAGACATGGAATAAGCTTGCCGTGCGGCAACCCGGCGACCTGACCGGCCCATTGGCGGTTCAATTGGCATATTCGGATCAATATTCGGAGCGACCAGAAAAAATTCCATTTCCGGAGCAACAATCGGTGACAACCCTATATTTTCATATAGCGCCACCACACGCTTAAGGACATTCCGCGGAGCCACAGGATAGGGATTGCCTTGCTGATCAAACACATCATGAATGATCTGCAGGGTCACATCTGCCGTCCATGGTGCCGCACTGGTCGTGCTAAAATCTGGTTTTAGCACCATATCGGGCTCAATAGAGGTTAGCAGGGAATCATCCAGCCATTCGCCGGTGATCGTCTGAGAAAAAATAGAAGTCGGCAAATAAAAGAAATCTTGTTTCTTAAACTTAGACGCTGGCATAGCCTTGCCGCGAGCGATGCCTGAAAGATCGGCGAGGATGCATTCTACCTCATCTAATCGCCGATTGCTGATAAATTCCTGCGCATGGTCAGGGATCAGCTTAGTCCATTCCACCATGGAATATCCTGTCAATTGTTGCAGATGGCACCTTTATGTCGTATGGGTGTTTGATTGTCAATTTTATGATGACATCATATAGCCCTTTGTTATTTGTTATCGTATTCTAAAAATCATCATCCGGCGCGAAGCTTGCGGCAAAATCTGAAAAATATTGAGGACAACTTGCCATGACATCACCTCCACTCACCGCATCGTCATCTGTTATCATTGTAGGGGCTAGTCATGCTGGTGTTGCTTGTGCAGAACGCCTTCGTAAGTTGGGGTTTGAAGGAAAGATCACGCTGATTGATAGGCTTTCTGGGATCCCACTAGAGCGCCCACCTTTGTCAAAGAAATTTCTTTTAGCTGAGGCTTCAGTGACGGATGAGAGTTTCTCTCTCCGAGCAGAGCCGTGGTATGATGATAATCAGATTACGCTAAAACATGGCTGTGAAGTCAAAGTCATTACCCCATCTACTAAAATGATCACCTTAGATGATGGTGAACACATGCAATGGGATGTTTTGGTGCTGGCGACAGGTGCCACCCCTCGCGCCCTTTCTGTTTCTAATGGAAGCTCTGAGCGACTGATGGTTTTACGGCATCCAGAAGATGCCCGAACATTACGCCATCAATTGCACAAATCACAAGATGTGATGATTATTGGTGGTGGATATATTGGGCTTGAGGTTGCCGCTAGCGCTCGTAAACTGGGGAAATCCGTTACTGTGGTTGAAGCCGCAGATCGTCTGCTGGCAAGAGTGGCAAGTGAAGCGGCATCATCATTTTTTCATCATCTTCATCAAAGCCATGGGGTTGCCATTCATACGGGTGCGCAGGTCAAAAGCCTAACCGACGAAGGTCAAGGGATGACCATTAGTCTAGGTGACGGACGGGTGATGACCGCGGATCTAGTGGTTGCCGGCATTGGTGTCATTCCCGAAACACAGCTTGCGGATGCCATAGGGATAACCACTGGCAATGGCATTTTAACCAGCAATAACTATCAATCCAGCCACCCAGATATCTATGCTATTGGCGATGTTGCCCTGCCAGATCATGGATACACCCATGGTCAGATAAGGCTGGAATCCGTCCATCACGCCCAGATGAGTGCCGAGATTGCCGCCGCCACAATGATGGCAAAAACCCCATCCGATTATGTTGCAGAAAATGAGGTGCCTTGGTTCTGGTCAGAACAATATGATCTGCGCCTGCAATCCGCAGGGTTAGTGCCAGCACAGCATCATACCATCCGCCGCGAAGGTCGCCGCGAAGGACAGGTATCATTCTGGTCATTTTCTGATCATAAACTCGAAGCCATCGAAGCTTTAGGGGATGCACAAGCCTATATGGTGGGGCGCAGTCTGCTTGCCGCGGGCGGTACGATCAGCCGTGATATCATTGCTGATCCAGAAACAGACCTGAAAGCATTGCTGAAAGCTTAAGGCCTGCAAGACATTAAAGGGTTGCCATTTCCACCAATTCAACACCAGCATCCTGCATAGCCGCGGTCATGCTTGTTAACGTGCCGCCTAAATCAATGGCGCGTGAAGCATCCATCACCACCTGACAGGTAAAGCCACATTTCCGAGCGTCTAGCGCAGAAAAAGCAACGCAAAAATCTGTTGCTAGGCCAGCCATAACAACATGATCAAATCCTCGTTCTTTGAGATAACCTGCAAGCCCCGTAGTGGTGACATGGTCGTTTTCAAAAAAGGCCGAATAGGAATCAATCTGGCGACGATAGCCTTTGCGGATAATCAGTTCTGCGCGATCAATGTTCAGGTCTTTGTGAAACGCCGCCCCGTGGCTTCCTTGAATGCAATGGTCAGGCCATAGCGTTTGATCACCATAAGGCATCGGAATCATCGTAAAAGGATCGTGACCTTGGTGCTGGCTGGCAAAGCTGGAATGGCCTTGCGGATGCCAATCTTGGGTAAGAATCACATGATCATAACGCTCAATTAAGGTGTTAATAGGGGCAACGACTGCATCCCCATCAGCTACCGCGAGCGCACCGCCTGGGCAAAAATCATTCTGAACATCAATTGCAAGAAATGCTGTCGCCATTATTTTCTCCCTACAAAGACATGCTAAGTCCATTTATGATTTTAGCGTGCTTTGGGAAAATGGCAAAACCCTTTGCATGAAATCAGGACCATAAAGTAAAGATATTAAATATAATTAAAGAAAATAGTAACTTTTTATCAATTAAATTTGAATATATTGTGATAATTATGTTGACGATTTCTTATCTGATCTATGTATTAGATAATCTGGCTAGCTTAATACTTACTAGCTTAAATAATAATATTTAATAAACCCATTTAATGAGGAGCAATATTATGAACCGTCGCGATCTAATTATTGGTGGTGCAGTGGGCGTTGCTGCTGGCGTTGCTGGGACAACTCTGCTCAACCAGTCCAACAAAAAATCAGAGCTAGCCGCGCCTAGCGTTAACAAGGAGCGGATTGAAGTCGCCATGGTTTCCACATGGCCAAAAGATTTCCCAGGCCTTGGTACAGGCGCACAGCGTTTCGCCCAATCTGTAACAGATACAACTGATGGCCGTATTCAAGTCACCTACTACGCCGCTGGTGAACGGGTTGGTGCCTTTGATTCTTTTGATGAAGTGGCATCAGGTAACGCCCAAATGTATCACGGTGCAGATTACTACTGGAAAGGAAAGCATCCAGGCTGGGCATATTTTACCGCTGTTCCATTCGGCCTTACCTACACCGAAATTGACGCTTGGATGAAGTGGATGGGCGGCCAAGAACTTCATGATGAACTGGCTGGCTCTTTCGGATTGAAATGTATCCCTTGTGGCAACACTGGTGTTCAGTGGGGCGGTTGGTTTAACAAAGAAATCAACTCTGCTGATGACATCAAAGGCCTTAAAATGCGTATTCCGGGTCTTGGTGGTGATGTTATGGCAAAGCTTGGGGCTTCGCCGGTATCTCTGCCTGGTGGTCAGATTTATGAAAACCTTGTTTCTGGCGCGATTGATGCCACCGAATGGGTGGGACCATGGAATGACGAAGCCATGAAATTCTATGAAGCCGCAAAATACTATTACTATCCCGGCATGCATGAACCTGGCTCACAGCTTTCCATCGGCATGAACGCTTCATTTTGGTCTGGCTTGAGCGAGTCTGATCAAATGATGATCAAGCATTTAGCTTATTCAGAGAATGCTAATATGATGGCTGAATACAACGCGAAAAACGGGGCGGCGCTTGTGCGTCTGCAACAAGAGCAAGGCGTTGAAGTCAAAGCATTCAACGATGAGGTTTATGCCGCTTTTGGTCGTGGTGCAAATGAAGTCTTTGCCGAGGTGGTGGAGCATT
Source organism: Pseudomonadota bacterium (assembly GCA_027593125.1). GTDB lineage: Bacteria > Pseudomonadota > Alphaproteobacteria > Puniceispirillales > UBA1172 > UBA12202. Next base: position 11,340 of record JAQCJL010000037.1, read on the forward strand.
CTGATCTGGCGCGCCGGATTCATGAATCCTTCCTTAACGCCAGAACGACTGTTGGTGATTATCTAATGCTGAATGATGTGGATTACATCAATAAGCGGAATAAGGTGCTTGGCGCCTAACTTTCTTTCTAGGGCGGCAGGGCTATCCAGCCGCCCTTTTTTCTACTTATAAACGGCAACAAACACATCAAAGCGATATGATCACCTTGTCTCTCTCACAAACGGTTATTCGAAACCTGATTTTTGCGAATGTCGGTTTTGCGCTTATTTATGTGTTAAACAATTTTCTGACTTATAGTTTGGGCTGGCCTGGGGCAGATATGTTCTTTTTGTCATTTGGCGCCTCTTCTCCTTCCTCGCTTTCTGGGACGGATACTTTTTACGGAGCAATCCAATTTTTATTTTATGTCGCCTGTCTTCTTGGGGTGATTTTTTGGAACAAAAGAAACACGCTTGCTGATGATGCAAAGAGTCTTGACGGCATCACAAGCTATCTGATCTGTGCATCATTTTGGACGGTACTTCTGATTGGTATCGTTGATATGGCCATATCTTTCATGCGTGTTCAGGATATTCACACAACTTTGTTTTCCGACAGTTTTGCCAACACCCTCAATCAACCAGCTTCCCGTGGCGTAATTGTTCATATCCCTATCATTATTCTGGCGTTTCTGCTCGCATTTTGGAAACGCAATGTGTCGGTTATTTGGCTGGCTCTAATGGTTGTTTTAGCAGAGTTTTTAATTGTTATCGCGCGCTTCATTTTTTCTTATGAACAAACCTTTATGGGGGATTTGGTGCGCTTTTGGTATGCAGCCCTGTTTCTTTTGGCTAGTGCCCAGACGCTTGTCGAAGAGGGGCATGTCAGGGTCGATGTGCTTTATGCGGGTTTGGCCGAAAAAACAAAGGCCAAAATTAATATGCTAGGAAGTTTGTTTTTAGGCATTCCCTTATGTTGGGTCATCATGTGGCGCGGCTTATCTGGTAAATCTAGCTTGATCAACAGCCCTATGCTCAATTTCGAAACCTCGATGAGTGGTTATGGCATGTATGTTAAATATCTCATGGCGGCGTTTCTGTTGATGTTCGCCTTGACCATGCTGATCCAGTTTTCCAGTTATGCGCTGTCCTCTTTTGATCGCCTAAGCAAAGATGATGATAGCGTTAATGATAAGAAGATGGAGACAGCCTGATGGAACTTTTATTTCTGGCTATCCTTTTTCTGACCATGATGCTTGCCCTTGGTTCTGGTTTCCCGGTGGCCTTTGCCTTACCAGGATCAGCGATCATCACCATTGTTTTAGCTGGTATCATTGGCACATTGATTGATGGCGACAGTGGCGCCTATTTTGTTCGTGATGGGCCAGTGGAATGGCTAACCGCAGGGGTTACGAATTTCCGCGGCATTTACTGGGAGGTAGAACGCGACACTCTTATCGCGATCCCATTATTTATTTTCATGGGTATTATGCTTCAGCGCTCAAAGGTGGCTGAAGATTTGCTGGTTACCATGGCGCAATTGTTTGGGCCAGTTCCCGGGGGTCTTGGGATATCTGTGGTGTTTGTTGGCGCGCTTCTTGCCGCGACCACAGGCATTGTTGGTGCAACCGTGGTGGCAATGGGATTGATATCTTTGCCAGCAATGTTGCGGAACAATTATTCAAAACCTCTAGCAACTGGGACAATCTGTGCCTCAGGTACATTAGGTCAGATCATTCCGCCATCAATTGTTTTGATCATTCTGGCGGATCAGCTTTCTAACGCCGTTGATCAGGCTTCATCCCAGCGCAAGGATCTCTATAAGGCTGCAACGGGTGAGTTCAGCATGCCTTCGCATCTGGAAATTGTTTCCACCAGCGCAGGCGATATGTTCCTTGGTGCATTTTTACCTGGGCTTTTGCTGGTCGCGCTTTACATGATTTATATTTTTGTCTCGGCCATTCTTCGCCCCGGGACAGCGCCTGCAGTTCCAATGGAAGGCCGCATTCTCACCAAACAGTTTATCCTTAAGGTGTTTCTGGCACTAATTCCCCCACTTCTCATGATCTTTGCTGTTCTAGGTTCAATCCTGATGGGTGTTGCAACCGTCAATCAAGCTGGTGCTATTGGCGCGATTGGTGCGGCGATGATGGCAAGTTACCGTTTGGTGGAGGGCAAAAAGAACGCCTTTTATCCCGTCATTTTAATGGGGCTGTCACTGTTAGTGCTGGTGATCCTGATCAATTCTGGCTTTAACCTCAAGATTTTGACCATTACCTCGGCGATGGATTATTTCGGCCTAGTGCTGGCGTTGATTGGTGTTGCGGGTCTCATGATATCTATTGTCTGGGCATTAATCCGGTGCTACCGCGTGGAAAGCACCCTGCATCACGTTATGCTGGAAACCGCCAAGACAACATCCATGGTGTTTATTATCCTGCTTGGTGCGGCGATGCTAACAGCTGCTTTCCGTGCCTTTGGTGGTGAGGAAATTGTTAAACACGGACTGGGCAGTCTGCCAGGCGGTTTCTGGACACAATTTATCGTTGTCATGCTGGTGATTTTCTTACTGGGCTTCTTCCTTGATTTCATTGAAATTGCGGTTGTGGTCGTTCCTATTATTGCCCCTATTCTGTTGGCTGATCCATCAGCCAACGTGACCGCAGTCTGGTTAGGTGTGATGATCGGGCTGAATATTCAAACCTCATTCCTGACACCGCCATTTGGCTTTGCGCTGTTTTATTTGCGCGGCGTGGCTAGTGCCGCGGTCAAAACGATTGATATCTATAAAGGTGTGGTGCCATTCATTATGTTACAGTTGTTTGGTCTTGCCATTGTTGGCTATTACCCACAGCTAGTGAATTATTTGCCGACGCGCAGTTATCTGACTGGTGAGACCTCACCTCCGCCACGTAACCCACG
>JAQCJL010000038.1 GCA_027593125.1 Pseudomonadota bacterium
ATACTTAAGATAAGAACCCCCAAACCGGGTTTCAATAGTCGGCGCCATTAACGCGCATTGGGGAAAAACAGTTGTTGTCCTGCGACTTGATATCTGGAAATGATATCCTGACCTTTTTCTGATAACAACCATTCGGTCACGCGGATAGCGGCGGAAACATTTGTATCCGGGCAACGATTGGGGCTAACCGGAATAATGCCGTATTGGTTAAACAGAGGGGGGTCACCTTCAAACACAATGCGGTGTTGTTTTTTATCACCATAGGCTAGCCATGTGCTGCGATCCGATAATGTATAACCGTTCATTTCAAGCGCGATTGTAATCGTCGCCCCCATACCGCTTCCAGTTTCGCGGTATTGTTGCAAATCACGCGGATTCACATCAATTCGGTGCCATAGCCTAAGCTCAGCTTTATTAGTGCCACTATCGTCACCGCGAGAAACAAAGGTTGCGTCCTGATCAAGAAACTTCGTTAAGGCGGCATTAATGGAATCGGCAAGGCTGGCTCCAATCGGATCATCCGATGGCCCAATCAAAACATAATCATTATACATCAGATCTTCGCGATAAAGCCCGTGACCATCTTTGATAAATTGCTCTTCGTCTTGTTTGGAATGTACCAGCAACAAATCCCCATCACAATTTCGGGCATTGCTAATAGCCTGCCCTGTGCCAACCGCAACTACATGAACCACAATGCCTGTATCCTCAGCGATGAAGGGAATGAGATAATCATAAAGCCCAGAGTTCTGTGCCGAGGTTGTTGATTGCAAGATGATACGCTGGTCATCGGGTATCGCTGATTTTGACATCAATAGAAAAATAGCAACAATAATTAATCGATACATAGGGATACTGCTTTATTTGCGAGGTCTAAAATAAAACTGGATAATAATAACGGGTAAAAGCCCCGTCAATACGATCATTAAGGCAGGTAAAGCCGCCTTTTCAATAAGCTCATCATGGGCATATTGATAGGTTATTGTCGCAAGCGTGTTGAAATCAAAAGGGCGCAGCAACAGCGTCATTGGCAGTTCTTTCATAATATCAACAAAGACTAATAATCCTCCGGCAAGCACGGCTGGCCTAATAAGAGGCAGCACAACACGGCGGATGCTAATAACAAAGCCATTCCCCATAACCCGACTAGCTGGGACAAGCGTGCTTGGCATACCTTCAAGCGCAGATTGCACCGCCCCTAATCCCACCGCTTGAAAACGAACCATATAGGCAAGGATTAACATCACGATGCCGCCACCTAACAATGGGCCCCATTTGGCGTCAAATACGGCTAGGCCAATCCAGTGCCAACCCTGATCAATATAGCCAATAGCGGCTAGTACCCCTAACGCCAGCACCGTTCCCGGAAAGGCATAACCCGTAGCGGAAAGGCCAGCCAAAAGCCGTCCAAATTGGGATGGCACATAGCAAGAAATAATCCCAATCGTAAGGGCAGATGCCATTATCACCACCATTCCCAACCCTGCGACCAATAAGGTTTGAACAACCGCGCTGGTAATATCTGACATATGCCCAACGCCTTGCCCAATGCTAAAGTGAACCAGAATTGTTACCGGCAAAATAAAACCTAGGATAATTGGAAACAGACAGATTAGCGGCAACACAACGCGCCACAGACCCTCTGCCTCAGCCCTTGGCACACCTGTGATGCCACTTCGGGTATTAACAAAGCGATTTTTATTCCTGCCATACCGCTCAGAGCCAAGCAGAATAAACACCAGCACAAATGCCATCAACGCCAGTTGCGCGGCGGTGGTAATGCTATTCATCCCAAGCCAAACATTGTAAACACCCAGACTGATGGTCTCAACGGCAAAGAAATCCACCGTTCCAAAATCTGCTACCACTTCCATCAGGACAAGGGCTAATCCTGCGATAATCGCTGGCCTTCCCATGGGCAACCCAACATGCTTGATCAGGCTTCTTCCTGTGAGAAGCGTCGCCTCAAACACGCGAGTAGGGATTTGCCCAAACCCTGTGCGAGCCATTAAATAGACATAAGGATACAGCACCAACCCCATAACAAAGATTGCGCCGCCCATGCTACGAATCTCTGGAAACCAGTATTGTTTCCAACTAGTGAAACCATAATGCTGTCTGATTAACGATTGGACAGGCCCAGCATAATCCAGAAACCCTGTATAGACATAAGCAATAATATATGACGGGATTGCCATAGGCAGCAGCAACATCCAAGACAGGCTATGGCGAAACGGAAACTCATAACGGCTGACCACCCATGCTGTTGTTACACCAATCCCTAGGGTCAGAATTCCCACACCAGCGATCAGGATCATGGTGTTGCTCAAATACCGAAACAATACGGTTTCGATCAAATGTTGCATCAGATCACGGTTATCCCCCATCGCGGTAATGACCAGAGCTAAAACCGGAAGGATAAGAATAAGACAAACCGAAATCAAAACAGCGTTGAGCCAACCTTGACCTTTCCAAGGGGATGGCGCATGGGCATAATGATGCAATGAACCCAACATGGGTGACCTACTGGCTATTTTATATCAGCCGGTGATCCTATCACTAAAGCCGTGAAATGCAATGTTATTGCGAATGATTTGCAAAGCTTCTGAAACTAGCTTTTGCCCGTTTCGCTTATCCTTGAGAGACTTTTGATGCTTCGGATATCAAATCAATTGGGTTTCAGCTTGCGACCGAATAATTCGAGCCGGTGCCCGACTAGCTCAAAGCCCATATCTCGGGCAATTTTCTCTTTTAGTTCTTCGAGTTCTGCGTGATAAAACTCATGGATGTCACCATTATCAACATCGACCAGATGCTCATGATGACCGCGGGCTAGTTCATATCTAGCTTTTCCGTCCCCAACCTCAACCTTTTCAATCAAATCAGCCTGTTCCAATAGGCTGACCGTGCGATAGATGGTAGCAAGAGAAATGGTGTCATCAATATCAATAGCGCGGCGATAAATCGTATCAACATCGGGATGGTCATCGGCACTATCAATAAGTTCAATAATAATACGGCGCTGATTGGTGATGCGTAATCCGGCTTCCAGACATTTGTCGATAATATTTGTCATTGGGTATTTCCAGTTTTGAATGTTTCTATACTAGCGCGAACATTCTTATCCTGCAAGGTGGCTTATCCCGAATGATCTTATTCTATGGTCACTTTATCCCCAATTTTAATATTTCCGCCGTGCTTTACCTGACAGCATACCCCGCCGCGCCAATCTGGCATCAACGCCTGCCGCAGACCATGGCTGGTGGCATCCATAACTTCGCAAGGTGCAGTTTCTTCAACGATCAGTAATTCAACCTCACCAATGCGGATCACGCCGCCTGTCTGTTGCGGGGATCTGCCGCCAGAGATCAACAAATTTGCGCGGCGATCAGACCAATCCAACGTTTTGCCAATCGCTTGACAAGCATCTTCCCAGTCATCCTTAAACAACACACTAATTTGCCGTAGACGTTTGCGGCCGCGGGCATCATTGGTAATGCCGGCCTCAATAGTTACCTCAGCTTCGTTCTGCTTTTCCATTGGTGCCATAATTTTTGGCGCAACGGCAATGCCCGCTATTGATAAAGTCATATGCTTTCCTTTCTTGTTATTGTCCTATTCGCATGATCAGATAATTGCCATTTCCAGATAAGGGCGGTTTTCCAATATTCGGTCAATCCCCAATGGACTAAGATCAAGGCTCTTATATGATCCGTTGAGGATGAGTTCTGCCACCCCTCGCCCCATCGCCGGGGACTGCTGTAACCCATGGCCTGAAAACCCGTTTACAAAAATGAAATTGTCACAATCTGGATGAATGCCAACAATAGCATTTTGATCCAGCGTATTATAGGCGTAATGCCCTGCCCATACATTTATCATCTTAACCGCCTCAAACGCGGGAATACGGCTAGCTAAAATAGGCCAAACATGATCCTGCCAATAACTGTGATCCATTGAAAAATCATCAGGGGCACGAGGGTAATCATTAGCTGGCGGTGATCCGACCATATACTGATTTCTATCACGCCCATAAGGGCGATAATGAATACCACTTGGATCAATTGTCAATGGCATGACTTGTTCCAACGGATGTTCTGCGTCAATGATATAGGTATAGCGGCAACGCGGCTCAACAGGTAGCGGGTCAAACCCTGCCATCTCTGCTGTGCGTGATGCCCTTGGTCCACTGGCATTGATGATTGTACTGGCGCTAATCTCTTCCCCAGATTTCAGGGTTACGCCATTCACACGGCGCCCTGAACGACCAATCGCCACCACTTCGTTTTCAATATATTCTACGCCTGCGGTTCGTGCGCCACGGCGGAACCATTCAAAGATCGTACTGCCTTCAAAATAGCCTTCGTCCTTTGTGTTTAGTGACCCTAAAATAATATCATCAAGACGATAAAAAGGGTAACGGGCGGCAATTTCATCTGGGCTAAGGATCACTGTCCCTGCCCCTAAGTCAGACTGAATACCCTGTAATTTCCGCAGAATATCTGCCTTATCTGGCTGGTCCGTCAAATAGAGATAGCCAAAGTTTTGGATTTTCAGCTCTGGCACATCTGGAAGCGGTGCCATATATGACTGAAACTCGCGAATAAACTCTGCCGTGTATTGGGAAATGCGAACATTCAATTCGTTTGAGAATTGCTGTCTGACACAGGAATTGGTGTGTGAGGTAGAGGCCCACTCATAACTCATATCTCGTTCTACCACCAGAACAGACCCCGTAAAGCCATAGTGCTTTTTCAGAAACCATGCGCATGACGACCCCATCATGGCGCCACCAACAATAACAACATCATAAGATTTTTTAGAAGGTGACAATTATCTTTCTCCCGACATCCAACTCTTCCCTATTTATGGTGACACAAATGCCAAAGGCAAACAATATCCATCTTGAGAGTTAGCTCAGAAGAACTTTGCTTAATTTGATTGTCCTTGAGAGATATGATTAGCTTTCAGATCATTGCCAGTGAAACTTGGCACACCTTCTCCATCCACCTCACGGATGTTCACTTCGACATTTGCCAAATTGCCTCAAGGGCGGTCTCGCCATCACTAATCGACCCAAAATGGCCAGCAAGAAAACTTGAGCTTCTTTTTTGACATTAGTGTCTTGGGAGATCACACGCACATTTCGATCCCTTCAGATCAGTGGCTGGGTAGAGGCAGGATTTACCGATGCTTCCGCCGAGTGGTCTAGGACTGCAGAGTTCGGGGTCAGTTCCGAAATCACTAAGGATATTTTCCCTGGTTTGTTTAGCCTTTCAACCCACTATAGCACTGCTGATCATGCTCATACTAACCCAAGCCATGGTGATATACGGCGGCATGATATCATCCGCCAGATGACCATCAAGCATCGCATCGGGTTAACCGGATGGTCTGTGCCACAACAAAATGAGCCAAGCGTTACGATCAGCATTGGTGCCACGAACCAAACATCAAATATTGAAAATTATAGCCGCAACAGTGGTGAGATCAGCCTTGTCCTGACGCGATATTTCTAATCCCAACATTATCTTAAGATATGATCAGGCATGATCCCGTAAATACACCTCTGCCAGTTCTGCAGACACTCGACCAAAATCTTCTATCAGATCAGCAACAATATCCGCGTCTCTGTGGCTGCCCACCCATGCCAAAAGAAGGATTCGCCGCAACATGACCATAGTATCTATGATAGCAATATCATCCGCTGAAAGAGGGCGCTCTTTTTGATAGCCTTCAAGCCATGCGGCTTTCCATGCAGGAATATAATCACTGTCCTCAATAAAACTGATCCCTGAGGCAAAATCATACATGAACCAGCCAAACCCACAGTCGTCAAAATCAATGACATGCACTTGGTGTTGATCGCCTTCTTCAACTAAGAGATTAGCCAGCCGCATATCCGCATGGATTAACCCATAACGATCAGGGGATTTGCCATATAGGGATAACTGCTTGTTAATCTTTGCTTCGGCCAACTCAAGTGTTGCCATCATAGCAGGGGTTAAGTAAGGGGCATCACGCCAGTTGCCCCAGCGTTTGATTGACCCAAAAATGCCGTCAATATCCCAATGTGGCCTTGTGAACCCTTCGGGCAATACCCAGTCTTGAACATGACGATGAAGCCGCGCTGATAATCCCCCTAAATAGCGAAACAAAAGATCAAGAGGCTGATTATGATCAGGCTCATTGCCAGTCACAAAAGCAAACATAACCATATGATGCAATGGCTCACCCGGAAGCGTGATGCTCTGAATAGGCTTGCCGTCACATCCCTTAATGATAGCAGGAGTTGCGATCATTTCACTGGCGTTAAGGGCCTGCATCCAGACCAATTCAGAAGCAATGGTTGCCATATCGTGATAGCCTGGCCGATGGACCCGCAAAACGGTTTTTTCACCATCTGGCGCAGTAATCAGAAAAGTGGCGTTTTCTGAAATATTAATCAGTTCAATCTGGCTTTCAGCTGAAACTGGCCACAGCGCTAGTGCCGACTGAGCAAGTGTGATCAGTGTATCGCGACTTCGCTCAATAATGCCTTTATCCATCTGGCGCCCCATAAAAAGACCTGATGATGCGATGTAACCACCACGCCTTGGATGGTCAATGGAATTCACACCATATCTTAAAACAAACGCCTATAGCTTAGCTTCCAGATGCCATCAGGGTGACAAAATCACTAATGGTTCCATCCCTCATGGCTTCAACTGCAGTGCCTTGATTAAGAGGGGCTTTGGCTTTTAATGAAATAGCAAAACGGTTGCCGCCACGAATAAAATCAGAGGTTGCCGCCGCTAAAGGCTGAACAAAATCTAACTGTTGGCTTAGCATTCCATAAAACAAAATTGAGCTAGAGACATTCTCAGCTAAAGCGTCACGATTACCGCCTGAATAAGCATCAAGCATGATATCTGCCAGCATGTCATCCGTGTAAATCAGATCAAAATGATCTAGGGCAAGCGATGTGCGTGTTAACATGGTCTGCGGGATATCCCCCGAGGCATTAGCAAAAATCATCTCATAAGTCTGTTTGTCCATTCCAGTAACCAAACCAGAGATATCTAATTTCCCAAGATCCGCAACATCCATTCCGTAAGTCATGCTAACGGTTTCTTTTTCTAAACTCACCTCATAGTTCATCAACAGGTCAACAACAACATTATCAATGCCAGTCGTCATCATAATCGCTTCTATTTCTGGCCTATTCATCAGATCAGGCGTTGAAATCATATCGTCTATGACAATATCGATACTGGTCAACATTCCGCGATCACGCCTAATATCGCTGACTGCTATTAATTTAGTCTCAATAGTTCCAGTGGCTGATGTGGCCTTAAGATTTTTAATTTCAAACTCTGATATGCCTAGCTGATCTCGGATCATCGCATCTTCATTCCAGAGCATAAGAGGCAGGATATCCATGCGATCAACGGACAATGCGCTTACGCTGATCGTATCCCCATAACTTTCCGCCATCAGATCCTCAACTGAAATTCCCATGCTAGCATCTTTGATATCCGTCAGCTCAAATCTGCTAAAGCGGAGGCTGTCACCATCTTTTCTAAACTCTGTGTCTTTCAAGATAATACGATCAATCACCAGTGTTTGCGCCAATCGCATCGGGTCGATTGCTAATGCCCTTAAATCGGTTTTCAGGATGGCGGCGTTTCGGATTTCCAATGCGCCAATTGTGCCAAGGCTTTCCCCCTTTTCAGTCAGACTTATCTGAAAAGCGTCAATGACATGGATACTATCATCATCCGCTGAAATGGTGATCTGATCCATGGTGAGGCTATCGCCATCATCAGAGGTAAGCGCAACATCTGAAATGGTAAGTGAACGCGTTAACCCGTTCGCGGAATAATCACCATAAGACAGGCTGAACCCATCTAAGTTTTGGTCCACGTATGCCGCAGCCTCAGTCAGCATGTCACCAGCGGCAAGATTGGTCTTATGATTAATATACCACAAGCCTGCCCCACCAATCACCGAGGCGATGATCAGTCCGCCGACCCCAAATCTGATTATTTTTCTCATGATAAATATCCCCACGGCCAAGCACCATCAGATCAGCAACCTGATCTGTCTGGCTGATATGATGGGCATTCCTATCTATTACTATAACACGGTAATTGTGTCGCTACTATGACCGCATTCGGCTTCCATTAGCATCAAAGATTGGTGTTGCCTGAAGATGGGATGGTAGCATTTCACCCAAGAGTTCAATTTCCCAACCTTCGGGTTGATCAGCTAAAGCCTTTGGCACATAACCAAGGGCAACCGATTTGCCCGACGCATGCGCATAACCGCCAGAGGTGACCCAGCCCACCACTTCACCATGATGCGCAATAGGCTCATCTCCGATTACATCAGCTTGATTTGCCTCAACCACAAAGGCCCTCAAACGCATTTTACCACCATCTGTTTTTTCGCTTTGAGCAGCGGCCTTACCAATAAACTCCACTGGCTTATCATAAGCAACAAAACGCGACAGGCCACATTCCACCGGTCCATAAGACGGCCGGTATTCGCGTGCCCAACTGCCAAAGTTCTTTTCCAGTCGCAACGCATTAAGCGCCCTACTGCCAACCAATCGGATACCATGCGCCGCGCCGGCGGCCATAAAATCATCAAACAAACGCTGTTGATATTCCGGCTTCACCCATATTTCATAGCCAAGATCACCTGTATAGCTGACCCTGCCAATAATGACAGGAACCATGCCAAGATTGATTTGGCGGATATCCATAAAACGGAACCCTTCATTAGAAACATCTTCCCTTGTTAAGGCCGCCAGAACATCGCGTGATTTTGGCCCGGCAAGCGATAGCCCTGTCATGCCTTGGCCAAGCGAAGAAATAGCAACACTGCCATCATTTGGCAGGTGTGAGGTAAACCAGCGCATATGATAATTTTCCGCAACCCCTGAACCAATAATCATAAACTGATCCTCAGCAAGCCGAGAAAGCGTAAAATCACCAATCACCTTACCATCTGCCTTGAGCATAGGCGCAAGGGTCATTCGGCCGACCTCGGGCAACTGGCACGCCAGCATCAGATCAAGCCATGCCGCGGCACCAGCCCCGGTAATGCTGTATTTTGCAAATCCCGAAGTTTCGATTAAGCCCACAGCATTACGAACGGCTTTGGCTTCTGCCCCAACATGATCAAAATCCGTACTGCGCCGCCAACTAAAGACATCTTTGACTCCATCAGGGGCAAACCACAGCGCCTGTTCAAGTCCATAAGCGGCACCGAATTGTGCCCCAGCAGCAGCCAAACGCCCATAAATAGGTGTCGTCATCAGTGGCCGCGCCGCCGTTAGTTCTTCGTTAGGGTAACGGATAGAAAAGCGCCGTGAATAATTTTCTCTCACCCGGGCATTTGTATAGGCCATATTGGCGTAATCCCCAAAACGGCTGATATCCATTGCCCAGATATCAAAACCTGGATCACCATCAACCATCCAGTTTGCCAGTGACAGCCCAACACCACCACCTTGGCTAAACCCTGCCATCACACCACAAGCGTTCCAGAAATTAGTCATGCCCCGCACAGGCCCAACCAAAGGATTTCCATCAGGGGCAAAGGTAAATGGCCCATTGATAATTTGACGAATGCCCGCGTTTTCAAAGGCCGGAAAATGCCTGAAGCCGACTTCAAGCGATGGGGCAATACGGTCAATATCAGGCTCTAGCAACTCATGCCCAAACTCCCACGGGGTATCGTGTTCTGACCATGGCTTACATGATCGCTCATACGTGCCCATAAGCATTCCACCGCGTTCCTGACGCAGATAAATTTCACCGTCAAAATCAACAACATGCAACACTTCTTTGCCTGTGGTTTTGTTGATTTCTGCGACCTCTGGCATGTCTTCTGTCAACAGATACATATGTTCCATTGCCAGCACTGGTAATTCCAGTCCGACCATGCGGCCAACCTCACGGGCCCATAATCCTCCACAATTGACAACATGTTCAGCTTGAACATCCCCTTTGTTGGTATGAACTGTCCACGTTCCGTCTGGTTTTTGGGTAAGGCTTTCAACCTTGGTCTGGGTATAATAAACCGCGCCTGCTTTCCTTGCCGCTTTCGCGTAGGCATGGGTGACACCATAGGGATCAAGATGGCCTTCAATAGGGTCAAACATGCCACCTACAAATTGACTAGGGTCAATTAAAGGCATCAGTTCTGCTGCTTGTTCTGCTGTGACCAGTTCAAGGCCTTCCATTTCCAGGTATTTACCCTTGGCATAAACGCCTTTTAGCCAATCAAACCTCTCTTGCGTAGCGGCCATCATAATGCCGCCGGTAATATGCATCGTGATATCCTGGCCAGACAATTCTTCAATCTCACGATAAAGCTTAATCGTGTATTGCTGTAATTTCGCAACATTAGGATCGCCGTTAATCGTGTGCATTCCCCCGGCCGCATGCCAAGTCGAACCAGAGGTCAAATCTTTACGCTCAAGCAACATCACATCTGTCCAGCCGCGTTTGGTGAGATGATACAGCACCGACGCCCCAACAACACCGCCGCCAATGACCACTACACGCGCCTGCGTCTTCATCTGCTCTGCCATGAGATTAACCCCTTTTATCTTTCATGTCCTTGACCCATAAGATCTTGGATATAGCATTAATGCTTTGCCTTGATGATATGATAACATCATTGTGTTATTTATGACTTCGCGTTATGGAGATACCAATCTTTGCGCATCATGATTAATTCTTAGGATGATTAGAAGACAAAGTTAACATAAGTAATATCTCTGGATAAGACACAAAACGTTCAATACCCGACAATAACATGACCCTATCTCTATATGATATGTGGCTATATGCACTGGCCCTTTTTGTTCTATTTCTGACTCCTGGACCAGTCTGGGTAGCGATAATAGCTCGTGCGGTATCCAATGGCTTTCATGGGGCCTGGCCTCTTGCCACAGGGGTAGCATTAGGGGATTTTATTTGGCCTCTTGCAGCAATGGCAGGGGTTAGTGTTCTGGTTAGCCTCAATGCTAATTTTCTGGATATCCTTGCGTTGATCGCTGTTGTGATTTTTTTCACCATGGGGATAATGCTAATCCGTCATGCTGATCGTACGCCTGAACGGCTAAGCCGCCTAACACGGGCTGGATTTCTTGCTGGTTTTAGCGCTGGGCTTTTGGTCATTATTGGCAACCCTAAGGCCATGTTGTTTTATATGGGGGTACTTCCAGGATTTTTTGATTTAAGCATCATCACCATGACGGATGCCTTGATGATAAGCTTAGTTTCTATGGCTGTTCCTTTGATGGGGAATCTGGTGCTTGGGGTGATGGTCGGAAAAAGCCGTGGCTGGCTTCATACCCCAGGGCGTATCAAACGCCTAAATACGATATCAGGCATTATGCTAATAGGCGTAGGGATGGTGATACTAATAGGCAAAATCAGTAGCTAGAACGCGTCCTCACGTCGCCGCACCTCTGCTGATAGCACTTGATTATAAGGCGTTGGGATACCCATTTCCTTACCCAGCACAGAAACCATTCCATTAATAGCGTCAATTTCAGACCGCCGTTTAGCCTGATGGTCAAGTCGCATAGATGGGCTAGCCGCAGGTATCCCTTTAGCAAAAGCCGTGGCATAAGCCACAGGATCATCAAAAGAAAAATTAACGCCTTTGGCGACGCCGATGTGATAGGCTTCTAGCATAGTGTTAAGGGCAATTTCGCGCCATTCTGGATGGGAAAACAGCTCCCCGACTGAACAATCAAACACCGTGCAAGGGGCACTTAGCATGACATTACAAATATATTTTTCCCAAATCAGCTGATTGATATCAGCAAAAGCCGTGGCCTTAAAACCTGCGCTTTGCCATAAATGTTCTAGGGCTTGCAATCGCGGCGTCATACCGCCAGAAATCTCGCCAATGCGGATTTGTCGCATATTATTATGATGGATATGCCCAGGCTTAACAATTGAGGCGCCAAAGCCTTCTGCCACACCAACCAGCACTTGATCCGTCGGCATAAATTGGGCGATGCGGTCAGCTGAGCCTAGACCATTTTGAATGGTTAGTATCACTGCTTCTGGTCGTGCCATTTTGGCAATCGCCTCTGCCGCCGCCCCAACACCTGATGCTTTGGTAGCAATCACAAACAGATCTGCCTCTTTAGCTGCGGTGATATCGGTTGACGCCGTGATGCCAGTTATGATCCTATCGCCAGATACTCCGCTGAGATGCAAGCCTTGATCCTTGATGACTTCTATATGTTGAGCCCAAGTATCAATGGCGATAACGCGTATTCCGGCTTCGGCAAACAAACCGGCATAAACCCCGCCCATGGCACCTGTTCCAATGATTGCAACAACAGGTTTTTCTGGAAACATCTCTTCCCCCCCCCCACAATATTTTCGGCCGCTTCTGTCATAAGACCACACATGTTTTCATGTCTTAACGACTAGCGCTACGCTTTCATTGCCATTGATGGCAACTGTGTTATAGTTTTGCAAGGCATTTCAGATATACGATAATTTATTAGGGGGGGTCATGCCTAACGATGCCGCAACGCCTGCGCGCTCTGGTCGCCGCAGAAAAAGCCATAATCAGAACCCGCAACATGGCCAAAGGCTAAAAGCACAATCCGGTGGGTTAACCCCTTTGAGCTTAGCCCAGTGTCAGATCATTCATGATACCGCCTTAACCATCCTTGCTGAGATCGGATTGATGGAGGCCTCGAATGAAGTCCTTGATCTGCTAAACCCCAAAGGGGCACAATTATCAGAAACAGGTCGGCTTCTCATTCCTGCTCACTTAATAGAACAGGCTATGTCTGATTTGCCAAAAACCTTTGCCCTTCATGGGCGCAATCCTGATTATGATATGCCGCTTGGTGAAGGCTATGTCTTTCTTGGTAGTGGCGGGGCTTCACCACAAATCTTAGAATATGATGAAGCTGGAAAAGTATGTTATCGCCCTTCACAGCTATCAGACCTTTATGACGCGGCAAGGTTGGTCGATCATCTGCCACATATTCATTTCTTTTCTCGGTCTTTGGTCGCAGGGGATATGCCAGATGCCAAAGCCATGGACATCAACACCGCTTATGCGTGTTTTTCAGGAACAGCTAAACCGGTTTTGACCAGCGCGTCTTCAAATCATACCGCCACTGCTGTGATCGCCATGGCATATGCTATTGCCGGATCAGAAGACGCTTTCAGGGAAAAACCCTTTTTCGGCTTTAACATCAATCATGCGGTACCCCCTTTGCGCTTTGATGCGGAATCTTGCCAAGTGATCATTACGGCTGCTAAGGCTGGCGTTCCAGTAATGATTAACACCTTTGGTCAACTTGGGGCATCTAGCCCGGTCACTATGGCTGGTTGCCTTGCACAAACCATGGCAGAAACCCTCGCTGGAATGGTCATTGCCTGGGCTGCTAACCCTGAAGCAAAAGCCGTGTTTGGCCCGCGCCCAATGATCACGGATTTGCGCACTGGCGGCATGAGTGGCGGCAGTGGTGAGCAAGCGTTGCTAACCGCCGCCTCTGCCCAAATGGCAAAGTTTTATGGTTGGCCGAGTTCCACTATTGCCGGGGCAACTGACAGCAAAGCCCTTGACGCCCAGAGCGGTTATGAAAAGGCGCTCAACGTGACGCTTGCGGTTGAAGCCGGCATAGATTTGGTTACTCAAGCCGCAGGTGCTCAGGCCAGCCTGATGGCTGCCTCTATGGCGGCTTATGTGCTGGATAACGATATGCTGGGGGCCATTATTAGGGCTAGTCAGAAACCACAGATCGACACTGACACACTAGCCCTTGATGATATTCGCGCGGTGGCATCAGGTGAAGGGCATTTCCTTGGACAACCCGCAACCCTGGCCCGAATGAACAGTGATTTCACCTATCCGGTGGTGGCGGACAGGACAAGCATTGAGGAATGGCAGGCTAATGGCGGTACCAGCATTGATCAGCGCGCGCGAAAAAAAGCCACTGAAATTCTAGCTGAACCGCCAACATTCCATATCCCTGCTGACATTGATCAACAGCTTCGTGAGGCGTTTGATATCCGCCT
>JAQCJL010000039.1 GCA_027593125.1 Pseudomonadota bacterium
GGTGTGATTTCAATCATAAACCAAAAGGGAAGTATCCAGGCTAGCAAAAAGCGTGTTGACGGTGTTTTTCGATGTGCCCATATGCCGCTGATGGAGCGGCCTAACAACAAACTGCCAGGCCATAAAACGATCAGTAAAAGCAACAGATGTGTGCCAAAAGGCATCCCATGGGATTCTTGTCCACTTTCCAGTTTGTTAAGAAAATCACCCTTAATTGCGGTTTCTAGAAAAGCCCCATCCGTGGCGGCAGTCACAAGCAAGACCCATGGCAAGACGATCAATGTGACCACGATCAATCCCAAAAGAGGACGCGTGGCAAGTGCCCAGTTCATGCGCCTTTCTAGGATCATGAAACCAAGTCCGGTAAGCAACAGAATAGCCGGGGCAATCGGCCCTTTGACCAAAATGGCAAAGGCCAGTGCCGTCCACAGCATCAGCGCCCATCCCCCAGAAACATAACGGTCGTTTCGGTGCAGGTGTATGATGCGCCAAAGAGCGAATTGCTGAACCATGATCAAAAATGTCAGCACCGCATCAGTTTTGGCCAGACGGCTTTCTGTGACCATGACCAGACTGATGCCGATCAGTGTAGCCGCCAGTAAGGCTTGGGTTTGGGACATCATTCGGCTAGCAAAGATCAGGGTCATGAAAGCAACGCCAAATCCAGCCAGAATGCTAGGCAGACGATAGGATCCGGGTTTGTCGCCGCCAAATACCGCTGCTGATGCAGATTGTAACCAATATATTCCTGCTGGTTTTTTGGCCCGCAATTCATCCTGAAACCGGATGGTAATGACATCACCACTATCTAGCATCTGATGACTGGCCTGCATATATCGGGCTTCGTCCCGATCCATGGGCGGCAATTGTGTCACCCCGGGAAGAACCGCCACCGCCATAACGAGCATAAGCAGGAAAAAGGTAGGGTGTTTCCGCCATAATTGCGTTATAGAAGTGAGGTAAGTCATCATCCTGGCACTATATCGTTAAAAGATGACGCTGAAAACATCAACCTGACCGATCTCTATGGCTAAACCTGTCACATCTGAAACCCCTGAACGCAAACTCGATCATCTTGATGGCAATGATCACAAAGCTGTTCGTCTTCAAACGTGGTGTATTGCTGTTCCTGTGATTTTTGCCAACAGTTCTATACCCCTGGTTGCGATGGTGGATACGGCGGTGATGGGCCATCTGGATCATGCGCATTATATCGGCTCTGTGGCGATGGGCAGTTTCATTTTCAGCCTTATTCTAGCGGTGTTCGGATTTCTTCGCATGGCGACCACAGGCTTTGTGGCACAGGCCGCAGGCGCGCAAGATGGCAAATTGGTGGTTGCTCATTTTTGGCGCGCGATGGTGATTGCCTTAATCCTTGGTGGAGTGACGATTGTTCTAACGCCGCTGATCATTCTTGTGTCGGGTCTAGCCTTGACCTTGAGCGAGGATGTAGCAAGCGGTATGGCAACATATCTCAGTATTGTGTGTCTGGCTGCCCCGGCGATTACGGTCAATATGGTGATCATTGGGGTGCTATTTGGTCTTTGGCGCATTAAGGCCACTGTCATCCAGCTGATGACAGTCAATGTCATCAATATCATTGGTAATCTGGTGCTGGTTTATGGGTTTGGGATGCACGTTGAGGGGGTGGCATTAGCAACAGCCATTTCCCATTACGCAGGCTTATTGGTGACTTTGCCATTGGTGCTATCGGCTATTCGGTCGGTGGCGCCTCTGAGTTGGCCAGCCTTTTCTGTAGTCTTTAATCTGTCTGCGATGCGGCGGTATTTATCGCTTGGATTTGATCTGACCATTCGCACCAGCTGTATTATTCTGTCGGAATTGATTGTACTTAACGCGGCGTCAGGCATTGATGATGTTGCCCTTGCGGCATCACAGATTGGCTTTGTGATTTTTGGCTTAATTGCTTATCCGTTAGATGGATTTGCCCATGCGGCAGAGGCCTTAACAGGTTCAGCCATTGGTCGTCGCAACCCGGTGATGCTTCGCCATACCTTACGCGAAACTACACGGCTTGCTGTGATTATGGCGGTGTTAATGGCGGCTGGATTGGCCTTGATTGGGCCATTGATTATTGGGGTTTTGACCAGTATCCCTTCGGTGGTTGAAACCAGTTATCGGATCTTGCCGATCTTGGTGATTATGCCGATTGTATCTGTCTTTGCGTTCCAGATGGATGGGGTTTTTGTGGGCGCAACGATGGGCCATGATATGCGCAACGCAATGCTGGTATCTATGGCATTATTTGTGCCATTGGTTTATCTGCTTGGCTTGTGGTTTGGATTAATCGGGGTTTGGGTTGCCTTTTTGTTTCTTCTTGGGTTAAGAGGGGCAACATTGTGGATGCGACTTGATCATGTTCGTGCCTGCGCTGAGCCAAAAGGATAAGCGCCAAGCTTGCGCGTCAAATAAGAGAATGTTTAGGGGATTTTTGCATGGATAACCACCACCTGATCAAAGACGATAATCATACTGGCCTGCCGATTATTCGTTTGAAAAATGCAGCATGGCAAGAATGGCGCGACACCGCGCCTGAACGCTGGCTGAATTGGCTAGATAGTCACCATTTTGCGTTGCGCGAAAACACCATCATCACTTTGCCTGATGCGGAACATAGGATCGAAGCGGTTCTGCAATCAGCATCCAGTAAGGCATTTGCTGATGGGGCAAGGGCAAGCAAATTATCCCCTGGCACCTACCATCTTGCGACAGAAAACCAAGAAGAATCAGAGGCTTTTGCCCTTGGCTGGGCCTTGGAAAATTATGATTTTTCAGCTTATCGGCAATCATCTGCTGCGCCTACATCAAAGCCGAAACTGGTGGTAAGTGATGCGGCAGTTTTTGATCGGGTGGAGGCACTGGCATCCGCAACAGCCTTGGTGCGGGATTTGATCAATACGCCTGCTAACATTCTGACTCCGGCTGGGCTAGAAGCTGCGGCTCGCGATCTGGCCACGGCCTTTGGCGCAAAGATTAAAGTCACCATAGGGGAAGAACTGGCAAAACATTTTCCTGCTATTAATGTTGTTGGTCGTGCCGCCGAAGTGCCGCCAAGGCTTATTGATCTTACTTGGGGGGATGTGGGCCCGCGCATCACTTTGATAGGGAAAGGGATAACTTTTGATAGTGGCGGGCTGGATATTAAACCGTCTTCTGGGATGGAAATCATGAAAAAGGATATGGGCGGCGCGGCACATGTTCTTTTACCGGCAATGGCGGTGATGGCAACTGCTTTGCCTGTGCGTTTGCGCGTTCTTATTCCGGCCGCAGAAAATGCGATCTCGGCCCTTTCCATGCGGCCCTTAGATATCATTGACACTGCCGCCGGCATTCCGGTCGAAGTTGGCAACACAGACGCTGAGGGGCGTTTGGTGTTGGCTGATGCTATTCATCTGGCTACTCAAGAGGATAATGATCTGCTCATTGATTTTGCCACCTTAACAGGGGCGGCCAGGGTAGCGCTTGGGACAGGGCTTCCGGCGTTATTTAGCAATGATGCGGAATTAGGCCAAAGGTTGATGGCTCATGGTCTAAAAACGGATGATCCGGTTTGGCTTATGCCGCTTCATGCTGCTTATGATAAACAGCTTGATCAAGGGCACGCCGCGTTGTCCAGCACAGGATCTTCACGCTATGGCGGGGCAATCACGGCAGCGTTGTTTTTGCAGCGGTTTCTTGGCAAGCCGCAACCATGGGCGCATTTTGATATCATGGCGTGGAATTTATCCGCACGCCCTGGGCACCCCAAAGGGGGTGAGGCCATGGCCATGCGAGCGGTGTTTAGCCTAATCAGAGAAATGGCTGAGGGTTAATAGCCCCGAGCTGGGTTAACCGGATTAACAGGTGGGTTGCCTTTGCGGATAGCCATGATGGAATCGTACACTTGTGTCGCCGCGGTAACAGGGCTTGTCTGCGCTGACACATGAGGCCAGATCGTGACTTTTGGGTGATTCCACAAAGGGTGATCTTGGGGCAGGGGTTCCACGCGAAAAACATCTAGGCAGGCGCCTGATAAATGGCCGCTATCAAGCGCGGCAATTAAGGCATCTTCGTCAACCTGCAGGCCGCGCCCACAATTTATAAAAAACGCCCCTGGTTTCATCTGGGCAAAACTATCAGCATTATAAACATCTTGTGTCTCGGCTGTTAGGGGAAGCACAGAGACCACATAATCTGCCTCAGCTAGGCATCGGTTAAACCCGTCTTTACCAGTCAAGCTAGTAACGCCAGTAAGGGATTTCTCATGTCTTGACCATCCCAGCACCGAAAATCCAAAATTAGCAACTTTTTCGGCAACATGACCGCCAATTGCACCAATACCCATCACAGAAACGGTGAAATCTTCAGGGATTTTAGGGATGGTTTTTATCCATTCCTTACGCTGAGCCGCAGCGTGATAAATCGCATCGTCACGATGTTCTTTTAAGATAGCCAGCAAAACCCATTCCGCCATGGATTGTGACATAAAAGGATCAATGAGCCGCCCAATCATCAAGTCCTGCGGCAAAGTGGGATCAGATAAAAGATGATCTACGCCTTGCGCAAGCGAGACAACCCCTTTGAGTTTTGGAAATGTTGCAATCGCGCCTTTGGGTGGATTCCAAGTGATCATTACCTCAGCCATACTCGCCTCTGGCGCATCAAGAGGCACCAGTTTGATCCGTGATGTCAGTTTATCCAACCATTCTTGCCAATAGGTAATGGGATAATCGGGACTGTGATAGATAACAATAATGTCTTGATCGGTCATGTTGTTCTGTCCTTTTGTCCGTCGTTCAACCTGTCCATTGCGGCGGCATGCAGTTCTGTTGTTGCGGCGGCAAGGATCGTGCCATCAAATCCATCAAGGGCAATCGCTTGACCGTCCCACTGGGTTACGGTGCCGCCTGCGGCGGTAATCACCGGAACCACAGCCATAATATCATAGGCATTGAGATTGGCTTCAACAACCAAATCGCACCAACCGCTTGCTAGGTGCGCATAATTGGCACAATCACCACCGTAATTTACCACTCGGCAAGCCTTAGCAAGGCGTTCAAATCGCGGCAAGCCCGTCTCACCCAAAAGAGTAGTGCTAGTGGTAGATATCCTCGCCTCAGCTAATTGCGTTGTGTTGGCGGTAGAACAGGCGCGGTGGTTGCACCAACTGCCTTTTCCAGACTGCCCTACCCAACGCTGTTCTAGGGCAGGAAGATCAATAACCCCAATTTTTGGTTGCCCCTTTTCCAAGATGCCAATCAAAGTGCCAAAAAGGGGATTGCCGTTGCTAAAGGCGCGTGTTCCGTCAATCGGATCAATGACCCAAGTAAAGATTGCCTCTCCATGGTGCTGGGCTTGTTCTTCACCAATAATGGAATGATCAGGATAACGAGCCATAATAGCGCGGCGAAGCGTATTTTCGACGCTCTCGTCAGCGATAGTCACAGGGGATTTATCCTGTTTCTGTCGAATAACAGGCTGTTGCCGAAAATGCTGATGAATAATGGGGCGAGTAATCTCTGTCAGAGTCGCCGCGAAATGTCTTATCTCGTCAAGGATGGTCGGCGACTCTGTCATGATTAGTACCGTTTATGGCAGAGGAGTAGGATTGTCAGATAATGTCCGCATCCAAGCGATAATATTTGCGCGGTCTTCAGCTTTTTTCAGGCCGGCATAGTTCATTTTAGTGCCACTTACCCAAGCTTTAGGTTTGTAAAGGAAGCCATTAAGCTCTTCATAACTCCATGCGCCACCGTGATCAGTCAGAGCACCGGAATACTTAAAATCAGCAACCGACGCAACATTACGATTAACAATATTGTAAAGATTAGGGCCAACCTTATTGGGGCCACCTTCATCAAACACATGACAGGCAGTACATTTTTTGGATAAAGCCTGACCAGCGGCAATATCTGCGCTAGCCAACATAGCAAGGATAGGCTCAGGGCCAACTTCTTCTACGGCTTGAGCAGAATTAAGGCCATCATTTTCAGCCTCAGCCACCTCAAATGGATAGGCGTTTTCTTCGAGCTCTTGATGCGGCAAGAAGATTTCCCCAGCTTTAATCCCAGCCATGAGCAAAAGCCCACCACAGAGAACACCAGCCGCAATTTTGTTAAAATTCAGATTATCCATAATATGTATCCTTAATCTTTCCCCCTTGCGCTATCCGAATGGTGTTACCCCTGAAATGCAATCATAAGCCTTATGCATCAAGCGCCACAATCATTTGGTGCGTCCAAAGAATGTCACTATATGATGGTAACATCCAATGATCTAGTCATAATATGTTTAGCGTGATAAAGACAGATATTTCCAACAGGTGAAGACAGCCATGCGACAGAATGTCCCTGATACTTTGACGATAATTCCAGCGCGGATGGCGGCGACACGCTTACCTGGCAAACCCTTGCGCCTTATTGGCGCTAAACCTATGATTGTTCAGGTATGGCAACGCGCCATGATGGCAGATATCGGCCGCGTTATTGTGGCTTGTGATGGGGATGAAATTGCTGAGGCTATCCATGCTGAAGGAGGCGAAGCAGTCATTACCGACCCCGCTTTGCCATCAGGGTCTGATCGTGTGGCCGCAGCATTAGCGATCATTGACCCAAAGAAAACCATCTCAAAGGTGATTAATCTGCAAGGGGATTTGCCAGAAATGCGGCCAGAAATGCTAGCCGCTTTGGCGCAGGCCATGGCCTTATCTGATGCGGAGGTGATTACGCCGGTTGCGCCACTTAAACGCGAGGAAGTGGCGTTGGATCAAGTGGTTAAGGCAGTGGTGTCATGGCCAGAGGAAGACGGTGTTGGTATAGGCCTAGCTCATTATTTTAGCCGCGCCGCTATCCCCTTTGGGGGCAGATGTGATCAAGAGTCAGGTGAAGCCGCCAGAATGTGGCATCATGTTGGGGTTTATGGCTGGCAACGTGCGGCCCTTGATCAGTTTGTAAAATTAAAGCCATCACCCTTAGAAAAAGCTGAAAAACTAGAACAATTAAGAGCGCTAGAGGCAGGAATGCAGATCACCGCTATCGCAGTTGACAATGCGATTACCGGCATTGATACTGAATCGGATTTAAATGCCGCAACCCAGCGGATCACATCATGAATTCCTTTGTTTTGAATGGAATGGATTAACCTAAAGCACCAATTTGCCCCATGTCCTCATCCTCACCCACATCTGATCAAACTGCAAACCTGCCTATCGCTTATCAAGGGATACCGGGGGCCTATTCACATTTGGCATGCCGCAACAGCTTTCCTGACAAAGAGACGCTGGCCTGCCCATCTTTTGAAGACATGCTTCAGGCGGTGGTTGATGGTGAAGCTGGACTTGCCATGGTGCCTGTTGAAAACTCGGTTGCGGGGCGTGTAGCAGATATTCATCATCTTTTGCCATCATCAGGGCTATGCATTACAGGTGAACATTTTCAGCCTGTGAATCACCATCTGTTAGGCGTCAAAGGGGCGAAGTTAGAGCAATTAACCGCTGTCAAAAGCCATGCTCAAGGTCTGGCGCAATGCCGCAAGGCGTTAAGACAACTTGGTCTTCAGCGCGTAATTCATCCTGATACGGCAGGGGCGGCGGCAGAAGTGGCAGAAATCGGCGACCCTTCGGTTGGCGCTATTGCTTCATCTTTAGCAGCGGAAATCTATGGGTTGGATATCCTCAAAGCAAAAATGGAAGATGCTGCCTCTAACACCACGAGAATGTTGATTATGTCTCGAACGCCCAGCTATCCCGTGGATATGTCTGCTCCGGCTATCACAACATTAATATTTCGCCTGCGCTCAGTCCCAGCGGCATTATACAAAGCCCTAGGCGGATTCGCGACAAATGGCATTAATTTGACCAAACTGGAAAGCTATATGCTTGACGGCCATTTTACAGCCGCACAATTCTATATTGACGCAGAAGCTCATATTCATAGTGATGCGTTTCAGAACGCGTTGGAAGAATTACAATTCTATTGCCCTAAAGATGCTGTCAATATTTTGGGTTGTTATCCGGCTGGCGCCACCCGATATCAGAAAAACTAACCTGATAAACCTCATGCGGGGGCTTGCGCTTTGTGCAAGAATATCCCATACAGGAAGAAGGAAGGCTGGGTGGACGGTCACCCTGTTTAACCGGTCAGGTCCGAAAGGAAGCAGCCAAAGCATGGCTCGATCGGGTTGCTCAGTCTTCCGCTGAATGACCATCACCAAGATCAACGCAATTGAGCCAATTATCCAAGTGAGCGATGCCAGAAGAGACCCCATCTAAGGATCAAAATGCCGTTGCGAGCTCGGCCACTTATCGTGTGCTGGCCAGAAAGTATCGCCCTAACACGGTTGATGAGCTTATTGGTCAGGAAAGTCTGGTGCAAACTATCAGCAATGCGCTTGAGATGGGGCGCTTAGCCCATGCATTTATCCTTACGGGGCTTCGCGGCATCGGCAAAACCACCACCGCGCGAATTATTGCCAAGGGGTTAAATTGCATTGGCGCTGATGGTAATGGCAAGCCTACCTTAAAACCTTGCGGGGTTTGCACCCATTGCAAAGGGATTTCCGAAGGCCGTCATGTTGATGTGCTTGAAATGGATGCTGCCAGCAACACAGGCGTTGATGATGTCAGAGAGATTATCGAAGGCGTGCATTATGCCCCTCTTTCTGCCCGCTTTAAGGTTTATATCATCGATGAGGTGCATATGTTGTCGAAAAGCGCATTTAATGCGCTTCTCAAAACCCTAGAGGAACCCCCAGAAGCAGTTAAGTTTGTTTTTGCCACCACTGAGATTAGAAAAGTGCCGGTAACTGTGCTGTCACGCTGTCAGCGTTTTGATCTGCGCCGTGTTCCTACCGAAATGATGGCTGGGCATCTCAAATCTATTGCTGATAAAGAATCCATCACCATTGATGAGACGGCGTTATTGCGTCTGGCAAGGGCGGCTGAAGGATCAGTCAGGGATGCTTTGTCTTTGTTGGATCAAGCCGCGGCTCTTACCAGTGATACCATTACGGATGCTGCTGTTGCCGCCATGCTTGGTCAGGCTGGTCGCATGGATGCTATTCATATCATTTCTGCGGCTTTGATGGGGGATGCTAAAACCGCCATAGATGGTCTGGCCGGCGCTGTCAGAAGTGGGGCAGAGCCAGTCATGGTCATGGCGGATATGCTAGATTTTATCCATTTGGCTAGCCGCCAAGCGGCAGGTGGAACACTATCAGATTTGCCGGATGCTGAAAATGAGGCATTGACCACCTTAGGCCAAAAGGTCGCCATTTCGCGGCTTGCAAGAGCTTGGCAGGTGATGCTCAAAGGCCATGCTGAAGTGAACTTAGCTCCTCAACCTCATGCGGCAGCAGATATGGTGTTGATCAGGCTTGCCCATATGGCGAATATGCCAACGCCGGGGGATTTGGTGCGAAAGCTCAAAGACATTCCAGCAGGGGGTTTTTCAGCCATCTCACCCTCACAATCTGAACCGCCTCTTGCCTCAAATCCAACAGCCTCGGCAGAAGCAAAAGCACAGCATGATAATTCCGATAACCTTATCGCCCCCCCTGCTAGTCCCCCATATACAGAAAACGATTTGCCGCCATCACATGGTGTGATGGATAGGCGTATTGGGGATGATGGCACACCGCCACCCATAGAAGGGGATGATCATGTCAGCCTGCCAATTCCGGAAAATATCCGCGAAATGGTAAGCTTATTTGAAGATCAAGGGGAATTGATTCTCTCAGGGTTGCTAACAACTCGGATCAAACCGGTGCTGATTAAACCCGGCCGGTTTGAGTTTTCGGCTGATCCTCAATTAGACGAAACAGTGCCAGGAAAGATTGGGAATTGCCTTAGCAGATGGACAGGTATCCGGTGGACGGTCTCTGTGACCTCAACCGATGGTGGTGATACGCTGGACGAACTAGACGAAAAGGCCAAAGCTGAGATGAAACAGCAGGTACTTCAAGACCCAATGGTAAAAGAGGCTATGGCCACATTCCCAGGGGCGGATATCCATAGCATCTTACCTCTGACTGGAATGATTAGTGTTGATGATGATCCACAGGACGAAGACGCACAGCAAGATCAAGTGGCGCTAGACGATAAGGCGGCAGATCATGCGTAACTTTACCTCAATGCTAAAAAAAGCCAAAGAAGCCCAAGATAAGCTTGCCGAAGTTAAAAAAGAACTAGCGGAAATTGTTTGTGTGGGTGAGGCGGCAGGCGGCGTTATCAAAGTTGAGGTGACAGGTGATGGCCGGATTATTTCCATACGCATTCATCCTGATGCCGCAGGGGCTAGTCAGGCGGATGATATCCGGATGCTTGAAGACTTAATCATTGTTGCAACACGCGATGCCCAAGACAAGGCCGCTGCGATCAAAGCTGATCTTATGAAGCAGGTCACAGGGGATTTGCCCTTGCCGCCAGGACTAGACCTGCCTTTTTGACCATTGCGCTGTGATATGTGTGATAATGCCCAATGATGAGGGAATGAGATAAATGAAGCAGGTGGCATGACGATCAATCCTATTGAACAATTGATCAAACGCTTAGCGCGCTTGCCAGGGCTTGGCCCGAGATCAGCACGCCGCGCCGCGCTTCATTTGATCAATAACAGGGACAGCCAAATGTTACCGCTTGCCGAAGAAATGCTGGCGGTTTCCCATGCTATTCGCCGTTGCACGGAATGTGGCAATCTGGATATGAACAGTCTTTGTGGTATTTGTCAGAATACAAATCGTGCTAACGGGCGTTTATGTATTGTTGAGAATGTTGCTGATCTTTGGGCTATGGAAAGGGCGGCAGTATTTTCTGGGCGCTATCATGTCCTTGGCGGTGTGCTTAGTGCCATTGATGGGATTGGCCCAGATGCCCTGCGTTTAGATTATTTGGTCGAACGCGTAAGCAATGATAACATCGAAGAAGTGATCTTAGCCTTATCAGCAACTGTCGATGGTCAGGCCACAGCCCATTTTATTGCTGATCGGCTTTCTGGGCTTTCTGCCAGAATCACACGCCTTGCTCATGGTGTGCCTGTTGGTGGTGAACTTGATTATCTGGATGATGGCACCTTGGCCCAAGCCATGAAGGCGCGTCAGCTAATCTGACAATCATTTCCGTTACTATTTTTCTTTGTGGGGCATTCACTCTGGATCTGGCCGCGGGATCAAATCCTTTGTGTCGTCGGCTACTGCTGAAGAAGATGTGCTTGCCTCATCATCCGTTTCGATCTGTTCTATTTTTTCACCTGTTCGGGTGATGGCACGGGTGGATTTGCTGATGTCATCAATATCCTGCTGGGCAAGATGGAAATGCCGATCTAATTTACCTACACGATCATTCAGGCGTTCAATATCTTTTAGTAATTTGCCAACCTGTTCTTGAATGAACGCAGCTTGTTGGCGCATCCGAACATCCCTTAACACAGCGCGAACGGTGTTAAGAATAGCCATCAGCGTGGTTGGCGAAACCACATATACCCGTTTGGCAAAACTGATATCCAATGCCTTTGAAAGATGGCTGTGCAACTCAGCATAAATGGCCTCTGATGGGATAAACATTAATGCGCTTTCAGCGGTGTGGCCGGGAATAATATAGCGCTCAGAAATATCTGTAACATGTTTAATCAAGGCAGCTTCTAGGGCTTTGCGTGCTCTGGCCTTTTCTTCATCATCTTTGGCTTGACCTAAAGCATACCAAGATTCGAGTGGGAATTTGGCATCAATTGCAATCGGCCCCGGTGGATTAGGTAGCTGCAATAAACAATCAGCGCGCCGATTATTGGGCAGACTGTGCTGAAAAGAATAAGCGCTTGATGGCAGCATCTGTTTAATGAGATTTTCCAGTTGGATTTCGCCATAAGCCCCACGCGCCTGATTATTAGCCAACACATTTTCAAGTCTGGTGGTTTGAAGCGACAAAGCTTTGAGTTGATCTTGCGCGCGATCAATCACAGCCAACCTTTCATTAAGGTTGCCAAGTTTTAGGCTGGTCGTTTCCGCTTGTTGGCGCAAAGTTTCATTCAAAGTTTGTTGATGCGTCTGAAAACTGTTGATCATACTGCTTTGAAGGGTGGCGGTGGTTTGGCCAATGGCCTCTAGCTGACCTTTTAGTTCTGCCAAGCTGGTTTGATCTGTTGGCGCAGGTTGTCGGCGCAAGATCATTGCCGCCGCAACACCAACGGTGATACCAACAATCAGGACAATAAGCACGAGCGGATCCATGAAACCTTCTTTATGATAGACTTTTCAGACCATTTGGGTCTTGACCTAATGTGACGGTTCTTTTACCCCAATGGCAAGAGTTTTTATTAGCAGGAGCAAAAGCCATGACGGCAAAACCTCTTTCCATTTTACCTGATCCGGTATTGCGGCAGGTAGCTGAACCAGTGGCAGAAGTCACGGATGCGGTTCGTCAGTTGATGGACGACATGGTGGATACCATGCGTGAGGAACATGGTTTAGGGCTTGCGGCGCCGCAAATTGGTTTATCGACGCGTGTGATTGTCATGGATTGCAGTGACGAAGATGATGCTGATCCTGTGATCTGGAAAATGGCTAACCCTGAAATTATCGAAGCATCAGATGATCTGGTTAGCATGGAAGAGGGGTGCCTTTCGATACCAGGGTATCGGGGTGAGGTCACACGGCCAGCCAGTGTAACAGTGCGGTATCTGGATGTTGATGGCATTCAACAAGACATGCAGGCAACTGGCCTATTGGCGGCATGTGTCCAGCACGAGATTGATCACCTGAACGGCCGATTGTTTATTGATTACTTGTCACGAGTCAAACGCGATATGATTATTCGTAAAATGACCAAGGAAGCTCGGTTTGAACGCGAGGATTAAACCTGCCACACCGCGATTGGTGTTCATGGGAACGCCAGATTTTGCCGTGCCCAGCCTACAGATGCTGGCCAATGATTATGATGTTGTTGCGGTTTATTGCCAGCCTCCTAGACCTAAAGGTCGGGGGATGCGCTTATCGCCGCAACCTATTCATGTGGCCGCTGATGCTCTTGGTATTCCTGTGAAAACCCCAACGCGTTTTGATGCAGAGACGATCACTGAATTAGCGATACTGAAACCTGATTTGCTGGTGGTTGTGGCCTATGGATTGATCTTGCCGGAACAGGTGTTGCATCTGCCGCAATATGGTGCGGTTAATGGTCATGCGTCCCTGTTGCCTCGGTGGCGTGGGGCTGCCCCTATCCACCGGGCCATCGCCGCCGGAGATAAGGAAACCGGAGTTTCTGTGATGATGATGGAAAAGGACTTGGATACAGGCCCAGTAATATTAGAAAAACGGATAAACATTGCTGAGGATGATACAATGGGGCAACTGCATGATGATCTCGCTGATCTGACAGCCGCAGCCCTGCATGAAGCCATTCCTTTACTTATCCAAGGCCATGCTGATCCAAAGCCGCAAGATCATGCTAACGCTACCTATGCTCATAAGATTACTGATGCTGAAGCTGAACTGGATTTTACTATGGATAGGGATAGCGTCCTAAATCAAATTCGGGCGTTTTCACCGTTTCCCGCAGCCTGGATGATGGTAAGATCACCGGATAGCGCCGATCTGCATCGGCTAAATTGTCTTGCGGCAATTGCCGCTGAAGGCACAGGCAAGCCAGGACAATTTCTGTGCAAAGGCAAACAAGGTGGCCCCGTGATTGCAACAGCAAATGGCGCTATTGAAATTCTGTTCTTAAAACCTGCTGGCAAGTCCCGAATGTCTGGACGCGATTACCTCAATGGGTATGCCATGCCTGATCAGGTTGTTCCCTTTGACAGGCAGGCCTAGCCCTATGCCG
>JAQCJL010000040.1 GCA_027593125.1 Pseudomonadota bacterium
TCAATCCTTAGCCAGTTTCTTTTGTGAAATAATAATCTGTTAGTATAATTTGCGTCCTGATATCAATAATTGGAAACTTTACATCTCATCATGCTTCATATTCAAAATGCCGACATTCGCTATGGCGACAGACGTTTGTTTCAACCTCTCACTCTGACGATTGCGAAAACAGAAATGGCGGTCATAACCGCGCCAAGTGGTTTGGGCAAAAGCTCACTCTTGCGCTGGATTGCCGGACTTGAGACTGAAAACATGACGGCAGAAGGTGATATTTTCCTCAATGAAAAAGCGATTACCCATCTGCCCGCAGAAAAGCGAAAGATCGGATTAATTTTTCAAGCACCCTTATTATTTCCCCATATGAGTGTAGGTGATAATCTGGGTTTTGGTATGGCCGCAACAAAACAAAAACAAGATAACGGAAAAACAAGAAAACAACACATCGCTGAAGCCTTGGAGCGTGCAGGCCTAGGTGGTATGGAAAACCGTGATCCTGAGACTCTTTCTGGTGGTCAGAAAGCAAGGGTTGCTTTGCTTCGTACTTTGCTTGCTGAACCCGAGGCTCTGTTGCTAGATGAACCGTTTTCTAGTCTTGATGGAGAGATGCGGGATCAAATGGTCAATCTCATCCAATCGGAAAGCCAAAGATTAAAACTTCCAGTTTTGCTGGTCAGTCATGACCCTAGGGATCATCAACTTGGGCAAAAACCACCTATTACATTTAAGGCCTGTTGCTAGCCATTTTACCGTTAATTGCTATTAAACTGTTCTTTCATTGCGCCCATGGTGGATTGTAAGCGCGGTGATACCGAACAATCTGCAATTAAGGTCATGTCACTTTCAACGTTTTGGGGAATACCGGTATATTCAAAACCAGGATAGGATTTGTTTATCGTCAACATCAATTTTGTTTTACGGGGCAATTTTAATTTAATATTGCCATTGTTGAAACGATAAGTTCTGCCGCTTGTTAATGATTCCGCAACAAAGACATCGTCGCTTAATTCACAGCGATTTTCGAGTTTAACCGAAACAGAAATCACCTCGTTTGGATCAACCACTTTGAAAACCGTTTGAAGTCCTAACCACCCTAAATATACCGCCGGGATGATTACGGCCACAACAACCATGGCTATGATATTTTCGCGCATATGGACTCAACACTAAAAAAAACTGGCGACTCCGGCAGGATTCGAACCTGCAACCTGCTGATTAGAAGTCAGCTGCTCTATCCAGTTGAGCTACGGAGCCGTTGACGTTCTGGATATTACAATTACTAAATAAGAGCAAGTTTTATCCCAATTAATCCACCCGCTCGCCTCGCGGATAGATGACCCCATGCTTATGGCAAAACAGCATTTTTTCCGTAAAGAAGATTTCCCATAATTAAAATGCCACAGATTATCTTCAGCTTGGATTAATGTGCCGTTATTAATAACAGACATGCAAGAGGCCAAAGATGGTTCAGGGTCATCGGTGCCATCAATCAAATAAAACGTCATCTTGGACTGAGCCTGATTACACAACCCCATCACAAAAAACGTACTTATTATGATAACGAAAGAAAGCTTGTTCCAGAAATAGGATAACATCAAAACCCCTTCTTCATGCTGTATAGACCGCATTGTTATGCAAGGATAATGCCTAAACAGCACGCAGGATCAATGTGTCCATGCCTGCTTACGGCGAAAGTCAAAATTATCCGCATAGGTTTTGAAACGGCGGCGGCGCGCCGGTGATGGTAATACCGTTGCCTCAAACCCATGTGATTTTGCATAATCAAGAGCCTGATCAAGGGTATCAAATTCAATATGAATTGTTTTCAGGGTATCACCCGAAGACTGCCAGCCCATTAATGAATCCGGTTGGGCACGGTGTTGGCGAATAAATTCCATCATCCAGCCAGCAGACTTTCCCCATCCGGTGTTACCAGATTGCATCGCTGATTTTGGTTTCTGAAAAATGCGTACCTTCATGATCCACCAAAACTGTGATCGGCAATAAAGGCCGGTTAAAAATGGTCGGAGTGGAGAGATTCGAACTCCCGACCCTCTGGTCCCAAACCAGATGCGCTACCAGGCTGCGCTACACTCCGACTAAACGAAAACAATGTTGAAAAATCAACATTCAACACACCCCCTTTTTATCGGGAGCAAAGACTGAAATCAAGTCCTGTCTTTATCATTTGGCAATCTTTAATCACTAATCGACTACCTTCGCCTATATGCAATGATTTTGCGCTTCCTGCAACCATTTCTAATACAAATTGTGATGGTGCTTTTGAAGGGTAGCCATCAAGGCTTAGTGGCGTTGTTTTTTCAGCGGTATTAATCCATTCACCATTCCCAGAAAAATACATAATATCAAGGGATATATAGGTGTTCTTCATCCAGAATGACAAATTTTTTTCTTGCGGATACACAAACAACATGCCTTGATCTGATGGTAAAAAACTGCGATTCATCAGACCAATTTGCCGCTCTGCTGAAGTATCCGCAATTTCCACCAAAACTGGATGCCATGTATGTTCAACAGGATCATAAACCTCAATACGTGCCAAATCCCCTGCTACACCATAAGAAAGTGGCGCGAAAACCAGCCATAGACAGATAAAGGGCCTGATGATGGCGTTAAATGAGATTCGCATAAATGATGGCCATGATGAATAACAACACCATTACCTGAACTAGCGCCGCTGGCCCAGGGATTACAGGCCCTGCAACGGGGTGTTCTGCAATCCATTTCGCCCCAGCCATAGCCTTGCGGGCCACCATCATAATGATATGGTCTGCTGACTTGGCAAGGGACATAAAGAACGCCACAAGCGGCTTAATAATGGCTGGGGCTAGTCGCCGGTAAAACCAATCTGTGTTTAATACAGTTGACCGGATTTCTGGTGGATATAGCCCAAGCCTGATCAAAACAACAAACGCCATTCCAGCCAGCAAGAGCAATTGTAACTGGCCTGTCACATGGCTTAGGTCATAAGGGTTTTTAACCTTTGCATAGGGCAAGATTTGATAAAGAAGACCAGGGAATATGCCAATGCCAATGCACATTATTGCGGCTATACCCATGGCAATGGTCATACCAGCAGGAGTTTTGCCGATTTCGCGTGTCGATGGATGCGCGAAAAAGGTAAAATAAGGGATCTTAATGCCAGAATGCTCAAGCACCCCGGCCGAAGCAAACAACAGAACGAGATAGGCAAGCGCATATTCCGTCCCCCCTAATGCTGTCATGGTAAGCGATTTCGCAACAAACCCACTAAATAAGGGGAAAGCCGCAATTGACATCGCCCCGATCACGCAACACAGCATGGTAAAGGGCATCTTTCGATATAACCCCCCTAATTCTGAAGCTTTGGCAGTACCTGTTTGATGCACCACACAGCCCACAGACATGAATAACAATGCCTTATAGATAATATGAACAAAGGCATGCGCCACCGCGCCGTTTAACGCCAGAGGGGTTCCAATACCAACGGCAACAACCATAAACCCTAACTGATTGTTGAGGCTAAACGACAGCACCCTGCGAAGATCATTTTCAATCACTGCAAAAAAGACAGGAAAGGCCGTCATCACTGCCCCTATCCATATTAAAACTTCTGTGCCGGGAAATCCGCGAGCCAGTGCATAAATAGCAAGTTTGGTGGTAAAGGCCGACAAAGCCACTGTCCCTGTGGGTGTTGCCTCAGGATAAGCATCTTGTAACCAGCCGTTAAGAAAGGGGAAAGCCGCTTTAATCCCAAAGGCAAGGAAGATAAACCAGCTTGCCATCCCCTCAAGGGTCATCGCCTCAAAGGTGATCCGTCCAAACTCAAAATAATATAATGCCGCGCCACCAATCAGCAACACACCGCTAGACACCTGAATAATCAAATAACGCATCGCCGCTTGCCTTGCCGCCACTGTACCTGCGGCAAGAATAATAAAGACCGACGTAATGGCGGTAGCCTCCCACCAGATGAAGAGACTGATCAAATCCCCTGCATGTACCGCTGCGATGGCGGCGCCAGCGTATGCCAGTGTTGCGGTTAATTCAGGCCAAGTTTTTACATGCCAACTGTAAATCACGACCAAAAAGGCAGCGATATGAAAGATCATCGAGAAAGGAAAGGTTAGGTTATCAACATGATAAAGCGATAATTCCAGCCCCATAATAGACCAGATGAGATGATCCCCTGGTGAGGCCAACAACGTTGTCGCTGATATCGCAACAGCAAGCAACATCCAGATATGACGCGTCAAAGGAGGCAAGAATGGAATAGCGATTGCCGCTAATATCATCACAAGCCCAGGAGGAAGTCCAAGATCAGGCATCATCGCGATCATCCTCCTCATCCTGATAATAATTTTCTGGACGCATGATCACTTGCCGTAACAATTTACCCATCATGACAATGAAAACAAATGCCGAGAAACCGTAAATCGCCGGAAAGAAAAACATCTCTTCGATAGGAAGTTCACCATGGCGATGGGTGAAGATCTCAATCACAAGCAAAACCACTATTGCTATCACAAGGACAAAGGTAAAAGCCTTGCCATAGCGTTCCAGTGCCATTTTTTCTACCTTATGTTTCATCTCATTGTCATTCATGGCATCACCATCATGCTGATCAAGGTTGAAAATGGCCAAGGGACAAAGAATAGCACAACAGATAGCAATGCCGTCACGATCGGCGGTATCACCACCAGCGGATGATAGCTGACTTTAACATCTTGCTTTGGCGTCATAAAAAACCCTCGCATTACGGGCTCTAGCAAATACCAAACATTCAGAAGCGAAGATACCGCAAGCACCAATATCACCAACATCATTCCGCGTTCTGCCGCCCCAGCCATGAGCAAAAACTTGCTCCATGATCCCCCGAGTGGCGGAATACCAATAATGGATAATGCCCCAAGGAAAAAAGCAATAAATACCATAGGCATCTGATAGCCAAGACCGTTGAGATCAGACACCTTTTTCAAATGCGCAGAGACATAAATTGCCCCGGCACAAAAGAACAGAGTGATCTTGGCGCTGGCATGCATAACAATATGAAGACCAGCCCCTTTAATCGCCATCTCACTGGCTAATGCCGCCCCTAAAACAATATAGGAAAGTTGTGATATGGTTGAATACGCTAAACGCGCCTTAATATCGTCTTTTTGAATAGCAATCACGCTTGAAGCCAAAATGGTAAAGGAGGCAAGCCAGATCAGCCAAGTGGACGCCCCGGTTTCTGCCACAAAATCATAACCAAAGATATAGACAACTACGGTTAGCATGGTAAAGACGCCTGCTTTTACCACCGCCACTGCATGAAGCAACGCAGAAACAGGCGTTGGCGCGACCATAGCCGCAGGTAGCCAACGATGAATAGGCATCAATGCCGATTTACCAATACCAAAGGCGAATAATGCCAACATCCAAGGGGCTAAAGCTGGGTCCAGTTGACCACTAAGGATTCCCCCTTGCTTAAAATCTAATGTACCAGCTGTCAGCCAAACCCAAACCACAGCAGGCAATAAGAGCATCAGTGATGTTCCTACCAATATCCCCATATAAAGCCGCCCTGCCCTTATGGCTTCAGCGTTTTGTTTATGGATCACTAGCGGATAAGTGGAAAAGGTTAAAACCTCATAGAAAATAAACAAAACCAACAGGTTTCCAGACCACGCAATCGCCAAAGCTGCATGAACCGCAATCGCATAAAATGCCGCAAACCGCGTTTGATTATCTTCGTTTGTGCCACGCATATAGCCAACAGAATAAACCGCAGCCATAATCCACAATCCTGAAGCCACTAATCCAAAAATAGCCCCAAGCGCTGTGACCCGAAAACTAAAATCAAGGCCACTGCTAATATTAACCACCAGCCATTCTGGCGTGTCACCCGCTATGACCGCCAAGGCCACTTGAAGTGCTGCCACAAAGGTTATGACACCGCCAATAGGCCCTAACACATCCCGTAATTGAGGGCGTTTCCCTAAAAATGGGGTAAGCAAAGCAACCGCAAGTGGGGCCGCTAGACCGAGAATAATGGCATGGCTTGGTGCTATCATGTCATACCCCCCATCAGAACCTGTGCCGCGCCATACGACATCTCTGTTATTGTGCTGGCACTAATCCCAAACCAAATGTTTGCCAGTGCCAATATCCATAATGGCGCATAAATCATTACTTGTTCTGGTAAGCGGCCATCACCTGAATTGCTTGGGGTAAACCACATCACCTCAATCAGACGCCATAAATAAATGACTGATAGGGCACTAGAAAAGAGGACAATAGCAACAATCTGCCAGTAACCTGCTTCAATAACCGCCGTAATCAAATACAGTTTTGAAATAAACCCTGCGGTTAATGGCAAACCGATAAGGCTTAACCCACAAATCAGAAAGCCAGTAGCGGTAAACGGCATTCTGCGCCCAACCCCTGCTAAATCATTAAGTTTAGTTTTGCCAGCCACCGCCATCGCCAAGCCGCCAAGACCAATAAACATTCCACCCTTAATCATGGCGTGATTAGCAATATGGATAAATCCTGCCTGCAAACCTGCTAATGATCCCATGCCAAAACCAAGAACAATATAACCAATCTGGGCAATAGAGGATTGAGCAAGCATAAGCTTGGCATCACGTTCATAAATCGCCAGTATTGTTCCAAGTAAAATTGCCATTAAGGATAAGGGGATAAGAACCCATTGCAATATCAGTTGCGGCAGAGTGTCTATGCCACCGAAAATTGTCATTAAAACCCGAACAAGAATATAGAGAGAGGCCTTAGTCGCAACCGCCGCTAGCAAGGTTGTTACCGCCATTGGCGCATGTCCATATGATGGCGGCAACCAGAAATGCATCGGGAAAATCGCTGCCTTCACCATCACACCTGTGACCATAAAAGCAAGGCCAATATAGACAGGTATCTGATCATTGACCTCAGGCAGACGTACCGCCAAATCCAACATATTTAATGTTCCGGTCATGGCATAACAGAACCCCACGCCAATAACATAGAAAGTAGCCCCTATCGCACCAATAATCAGATAATTAAATGCCGCTATCAAAGCGCGCTTATCATATCCGCCGCCCATGGCGACAAGCGTAACTGATGCCAGCGATGAAATTTCAAAAAAAACAAATAGGTTAAAAGCATCAGCGGTCATAACCAGACCGAGCAAACCACCAAATGTTAATAACCATGCCCCATATACACGGCCAAGGTCATCTGATGATATTTCATTAGCAAACAATGATTTACTTGACATTGTTGCCACAAAACCTAAGCCTGAAATCACCATAATCACCAGCGCGGTGGCATGATCAACCGAAAACTCAATCCCCCATGGCGGCGCCCAACCACCAAGATGATAAGACATTCGGAACCCTGCCCATCTGGTCATAAAATCCGTCATCATAACCACTGATGCCAAGGCAGAACCCGCCGTCGCCAGCAAAGCCAAAACCCACCCAAATCGCGCAGGCAATAATGCGGCAATAACCGCGACTAAGAGAGGCAGAACAACAATGATCGCCGGAAGATGTTTGATCCAGTCTATCATGAGGAACGCCCCTCAGATTTCATCACGCGTTTTTCAGCAAGAATTTCATCTTCTTCGATGCTGTTAAAACTAGCCTTAATCCGCAAAACCAGGGATAGCCCTAATGCTGTCGTAGCCACCCCAACCACAATCGCCGTCAGGATCAGAACATGGGGCAATGGATTGGAATAAAGAATGTCATGTGAAGGATAGCTGCCATGATCACCATGACCGCTTGTGATGATAATTGGGGCGGTGCCACCTTCGATTTTACCGAGAGAAATATAAAATAAAAACACGGATGTTTGGAATAGACTAAGTCCGATCAGCTTTTTGACCAGATTCATACTGGAAATGACTATAAACAGCCCAATCATCATCAATAAGACAACAATGATATAATTCCAATGGGACAACAGTTGATCTAGCATCTATCGTCTCTTTCTTTTCTTAAACTCTGAAAACTCAAAACCAGCAAATGCCATAAAGAGCCCAAGAATAGTACTGGCAACCGTTAACCCGACCCCAAACTCAACCAGAATAATTCCCCAATGCTGGCCTTTGGCATAATCCGCCGCCAAGTAGTTATAGTTGAGGTATTCACCACCATTCAGGAAAGTCACAACCCCAACACCGCCATAGATTAATGCGCCAATCCCCATGAGAGCATGAACCACAGATGGCGGTGACACCTTTTTTAAGTTCTTAAGGCTAAAGATCATTCCATAAAGAATAAAAGCAGCAGCAATAATAACCCCTGCCTGAAAACCACCCCCCGGGCCATAATCCCCATGAAATTGAACATAAAGGCCGTAAAGAATAATAGGGGCAAAAAGCAGCTTTGAGCACACACGAAGGACAGGATTATTTTTCATCTTCATCCTCCACGTTCTCATCTTGTGATGGATTTCGTCCTGTTGCCCCTGTCAAAACCAGCAAAACCCCAATTCCGGCAGTGAAAATAACAATGGTTTCCCCAAGGGTATCAAAACCGCGGTAACTAGCTAACACGGTTGTTACCACATTCGGAATATGCAACTTGTCATAACTCTCGGCCAAATAACGCGGGGCAACATGATGGTGAACCACAGAAGAAGGATCCCCAAGAGGAGGCAAAGACATCACACCCCATAATAAAAGTGCGCCAACAACAACACAAATCATCAAAGGTAAAACAACAAGGGCTTTATCACGCTTTTCTTCAGCAGGAAGCCAAGCCATCGCCGCAAGAAAAAGCACCGTGGAAAACCCTGCCCCAACAGCAGCCTCGGTAAAAGCAACATCCACCGCATCCAAATTAACAAACATCGCCGCTGAGATAAGGGAATACGCCCCAGACATCACAATAATGGCAAATAACCTATGACTAAACATAATCATAATGGCGATCGCCAGCATGAAACCAACCAGAGAAATATCAATAAACATCGCTGCCATGTTATTTCTCCGTCTTTTTGGATGAAGATGACCGGGTTTCATCAACCCCTTCGGGATCAATGTTCCGATCGTGGGCAACCAACGCGATCGCATGGCCTGAAATTGGACTAGTAAAGACTAGAAAAACCCCAATCACAACAAGCTTAACTGTTACCAAATTCCAACCCGAATAAAGACACAGCCCCAAAAGGATCAAAGCCGCCCCACCAGTATCAACGACACCAGCAGCATGAATACGCGAATAAACATCAGGCAACCTGATCAACCCAAACGCACCGATGATCACAAGCAAGGTGCCAAGTGCAACAAACCCAAGGGCAATCATCATGAGAATCTGATCAAACATTAGCTAAGCTTTCCGGTGCTAAACAACTTGAGCACAGCAAAAGTGCCAATAAAATTAAGAATGGCATATAGAATGGCAATATCAATGAACTCTGGCCGTTCCATAATAAACCCATGCAAGGCCACCCCTAAAATGATCATGGTTCCGATGCTATTTACAGCCAAAACACGGTCAAAAGCGGTAGGCCCTAACACAACACGAATAAGCGCAATCAAGATGGACACACCAAGCGCCGCTATACTGACCAATAGCACTGTCACGATCCTGCCCCATCAACTTGCCTAACCCTCTTACCCATATCGTCGCTTTTGACATCATCTGCCATGGCATTGGTCAGAGCGTGAACAAGAAATCCCTCATTAGTGATATCAACCGTGACAGTTCCAGGGGTCAAAGTAATGGAATTGGCATAGAGCACTAACGCCGCTTCACTCATATCTCCGGTTTTGATCCGAAACATCCTAGGCGAAAACTTCCCCGTAATAATAATTTTTACGGTCTGCATATTAGCTAGAAATATCTGATAAATAAGCCATGCCCAGTAAAGCGGCAGACGCGCCATAAGATGGAGAGGCAACCCCTCATCATCAATGGCATTCATGCGGTGCGACATCCATACACAAAAGGCAACAGAAGCCACACCAAAACCAATTAGCAAACTGGTATAGTGACCTGAAAGCAATAGCCACGCCGCCATTAAAACTGCAAATAAAATAATACTGCGCGCCATAGTGTTGATGAATGTCCCCCAAAACCCAAAACTTGATGAACAGATTAAACCGAAACCCTTATGTTTTATCAACTAAAATCATGACAAAAGAATAGCGAACTACGACAAATTGCGCTTTTTTTTTGATGCTATGATATGTTATGCCATTGCATGACACGATGATGGATTATCACGGTGTCTTTAAAGAATAATCAAAGGGGGATTACCAATGGCTAAAACAGATAAAAACCGACCATCGCATGTTCCAGCTGAAAACGAATATCATGGTTTTCATTGGACATTAGCAGTTGCGCTAATTGGCATTATTGCGGTGATTTATCTTTTTGTATCGGTAAATGGGTAACAGCACT
Organism: Pseudomonadota bacterium; assembly: GCA_027593125.1. Taxonomy (GTDB): domain Bacteria; phylum Pseudomonadota; class Alphaproteobacteria; order Puniceispirillales; family UBA1172; genus UBA12202. Next base: position 10,392 of record JAQCJL010000040.1, read on the forward strand.
TTAAGAAAATAAAAGGGGCAGAAATATCTGCCCTTTTATTTTTTAGTCTGGATCAACAGAAAACCTGCCAAAGGCAGTGATAGCAATAATAAGACACACGGGAAAGCCAATTACAAGAATAAGCCCAATAGTTGCGTCCATCGTATTCTCCATTATTTTGAATTATGAAAAATATTAACCTATCAGTTTGAGAAATTCCAGAACAAATGTCGGCACTTCCTATCATCATGGCTGCCCCTAATGGCGCCCGCAAAACAAAAGATGACCACCCTAACCTTCCCCTGACTATTCAGGAAACCGTTGAGGAAGCCAGGCGCTGTAATGATGCTGGGGCGAGCATTCTGCATGCCCATGTCAGGGATGATGATGGCAAGCATAGCTTGGATGCCAACAAATACGGAAAACTGATTGAAGATATGCATAGAACTCTGCCTCAGATGTTGGTTCAAATCACAACAGAGTCAGCAGGTATCTTTACCCCCATGGATCAAGCCCGTTGTTTGATTGATGTTAAGCCTGATTTTGCCTCTGTGGCGGTGCGTGAAATGATGGGCACGGGCAGTGAAAAAGACAGGCATTTTGCCCAAAACACTTACGCCAAAGTATCCGGCCAAGGTACCGCGCTTCAGCATATTGTTTATTCCCCAGATGATCTGGCCGAATTGCTAAGGTTAAGGGCTGATGGCATTTTGCCTGACCGCCCTTTGCACGCTTTATTTGTGTTAGGCCGATACAATCCTGGATTTGTATCCGACCCTGAAGAGTTAGACCTGTTTTTTGCCCATCCCCTTGATAAATTGTCATCTTGGATGGTTTGCGCCTTTGGCCCCAGCGAGTATGACAGCATGATAAAAGCCATTAGCCATGGTGGTCATATCAGGATTGGGTTTGAGAATAATATCTATCTCAAAGATGGCAGTGTTGCTGAAAATACGGCAAGTTTAATCAGGCAAATAACCGATCATCAATCGGCAGCCTCACATGAGGACACACAACGCGCCCTCATGTGATGATAAAGATGTTTTGATATTAACCTTTGGAAAACTCTGGGTAACCCTCAAGCCCACATTCTGAAATATCAAGGCCGTTCATCTCGTCTTCCTTTGTCGCTCTAACCCCAATTGTTAGTGCCAATATAAACCACACCACTGAGGACGCGGCAGTAACAAATGCCCCGATTATTACTATGCCAAGCAGCTGTATTGATAGACTGGCCTCATTATTACTAAGCACAACAGCAAGTGTTCCCCAAATCCCGGCAAAAAGATGAACTGGGATCGCCCCAACAACATCATCAATCTTAAACTTATCCAAGATCGGAACACTAACCACAACAATCACACCGCCAATAGCCCCAATAAAGGCCGCCAGAGCAGGTGATGGCATCAAAGGTTCTGCCGTTATGGCGACAAGACCGGCGAGCGCTCCATTAAGAATCATCGTCAGTTCCATCTTACCATAACGAAGATACGTAAGGATTAAAGCGGTCACAACACCAGCCGCAGCAGCGATATTGGTATTGACATAAATGCGCGCAATAGCATCAACATCTGCTGCACTTCCCATAGCTAATTGTGATCCGCCATTAAAGCCAAACCAACCAAACCACAAAACAAATGTTCCTAATGTCGCCAGAGGTAGATTTGATCCAGGCATAGGATTAATACGACCATCAGCGGTGTATTTTCCAAGACGAGGCCCGATGATGATAGCCCCAGTTAAAGCGGCCCAACCACCAACAGAGTGAACAATGGTTGATCCGGCAAAATCAGAAAACCCTTGAAGATTTAGATATCCTCCACCCCAACTCCAACTGCCTTGGATGGGATAAATAAATCCTGTTAAAATTGCTGAAAAGATAAGAAAGCTGATCAATTTTGCCCGTTCAGCAACAGCCCCTGATACGATGGACGCAGCCGCCGCAACAAAAACCATCTGGAAAAACCAATCGGATGATGACGAATAGCACCCTGATACTTCTTCAAGCATACAGCCGCTAATATCGACATCAGATGGTGACCATATGGCAAAACTTCCTATCCAAGTCCCAACATCAAGATATAAAATATTATATCCCACCACCCAGAACATCAGGCCACTAATGGCATAAATAGAAATATTTTTGGTGCATTGCACCGCTGCGTTTTTCGACCTTACTAATCCGGCTTCAAGCATGCAAAAACCTGCTGCCATCAGCATGACAATGAACCCATGAACAAGAAATGATAATGAATTAAAAATATACGCTACTTCCCCATCAACTGCGGCAAATGCCGCGCTTGGGAGAAATAAAAATCCTGCAAGCAGTCCTCTAACCATGATTACACTCTCCTAATAAACACCTAACAAAAAACAGTCTTAACATATTGAAGAGTGCTGTAATCGTGCTAATTTTGCATGATAGTGATGCGTTTTTTGCAACACCTATTCTTATCTGTTAGACAAGGGCCAAATCAGATGCAATTTATGAAATCGCTAAACTTCATTACGGTGATAGCTGAGGAAAAATCAATTCGCAAAGCATCAGAACGCCTAGCCATCACACCATCAGCGTTAAACCGAAGGTTACTGGCCATAGAAGATGAACTGAATTGCCCATTATTTGAACGAATGGCTTCAGGTGTTAGGCTGAACACAGCAGGCGAATTGTTTCTGCATCATATCAAGCGCCAACAAATTGATCTGGAACGCGTGCGTTCACAAATTGCTGATCTAGAAGGCATGCGACGGGGGCATGTAAATCTAGTATCAAGCCATTATGCTGTTGCCAATGTGTTGGCAGAGGAAATGGCAGAATATCGCCATGCTTACCCACGTGTAACATTTTCGGTTCAAACCTGTGAACGTGATATGGCGGAATATCAATTGTCACAATTAAACGCAGATTTGGCGATGACGGTGGGCCCGGTGATATCATCTGCTGTTAAGATACTAGCATCACTTAGTTTGGCACCTGTTGCCATAATGAGACCAGATCATCCGCTTAGCCAGAAATCAAGCATCAGGCTGTATGAATGCGCTGAATTTCCGATAATTATGCCTAAAAAACAAGATCATGTTACTGCCCTCATCCACTTAGCTCGAACGGCAACTGGCGTTAATCTGAATGTGGTGGGAAC
>JAQCJL010000041.1 GCA_027593125.1 Pseudomonadota bacterium
AGATGTTTGATGTGGTTAGCACATCGTCAGGTTACAGCTGGTCAATGAATGCCTATTGCCCTGCCCCCGGCATTGGCCCTGAAAGCCCAGCCGACCATGATTATCGCCCAGGCTTTTCCGCAGAACTCATGCTCAAAGACCTTGGGCTTGCTATTGAGGCGGCCGAAAACGCCGGGGCTAACCCAAAAATTGGCAAAACCGCAAAATCAATTTACGAAACTTTTGTTCAAGAAAAAGGCAAAGGTATGGATTTTTCTGCTATCTTGCCATGGTTGAAATCATCAGGTTAATGTAGCGGAGTTTTCCACGCTGACCTTTCTTTGATAGGCGAAATTACTAAACTTTAGAGGAATATTTTATGCTGACACTTGAACAAGCAAACATCATCACTTCTGCCGCTTTATCTGAGGCCAGAAAACTAAACTTAAAACCGATTAGTGTTGTTGTCCTAGATAACCGTGCCGCCACTGTTTCCATTCAATCTGAGGATGGCGTCAGCATCATGAGATCTGATATTGCTAAGGCCAAAGCTAATGGCGCCATTCAACTTGGCATGGGTAGCCGCGCTTTAATGAATCGTGCGGAACAACAAGCTTATTTTGTAGATGCCATTAATGGTCTGGCTGATGGCAAAATTGTACCTGTACCCGGGGGTGTTTTGATCCGCGATACCTCAGGTGCTATCCTCGGTGCTATTGGCATTTCTGGTGACACCTCAGATAATGATGAGGCCGCGGCGCTTGCTGGCATTGCCGCTTCCGGTCTTGCCGCTGATGCAGGTTAAAACCTAGATCATGCGAAAAAAACACACCTCCAGATGGGCCAGTCTGCTTGGCTGGCTGGGGGTTATCCCCTTTATCGCGGCCGCTATTGGTAGCTATAGCCCTGATCCCATGCTGATGCAATTCAGCGCGGAATTGGGTGCTCGTTATGGTGTTTCTATCGCCATTTTTCTGGGCGCTATTCATTGGGGCATGTCCATTGATTATCCACAACAATCAACCAAATGGCGATTGATATGGTCAATTTTGCCCTCACTTGCGGGGGTTATTATTATGCTGATGCCAGCCACCGCCAGCCTTGGTTATGTGATAGCTCTGTTGGGATTATGCTGGTTGGTGGATTTCTTGATGGCAAGCATGGGATTGCTGCCATCTTGGTATATGCGCCTTCGTCATGGATTGACACTGGTGGCAATTCTCTCACTAGGTTTGATCATGTTTAGGTTGTCCGGTTTTTAGCTGATCGTGCCATGATGGTGTTTCCAAAAGCTACCAATGCTAATCCCACTAAAGACAGATAAGTCCATTCATAATCTTCCATCTGCTGTGAAATTAATAACGCCGCCACAGGAAAAATCACAGTGATATAGCTGGCTCTACCAGGCCCTATTCTGCCGACTAAGGTCAGATAACAGGTGAACGCCATGACCGTGGAAATAATCACTAGCCATGATAACCCCCCAAGATATTTCCAGCTATATTCCATGATGAACGCATCACCACGACATAATGCCACTAGCCCCAGATAACTCGCGCCATAAAGCATCCCCCAACTATTGCTAGAAATCACCGAAACTTGGCGACTTTGAAGACGGCCTGAAAGGATGTTTCCAAGGCTAAAAATCAATGTTCCTATAAAACAGAACACCAGACTTGCCCATGGTGCGTGACCTTTCTCTAATTCAGGAAGAAAGATTAAAAACACCCCACCAATCCCTAAGATAGCGGCAACCAATAGCCTGACTTCTGGCCATTGGCGATCTATTATCGCTTTTTCAAGAATGACCATCAACGATGCTGTAGAAAACACAACCGCCAACAATCCTGAAGATACCCCGAGGCCGCCATAATAAAAATTTAAGAAATTAAAACTGAACAGAAATAGACTTAAAAAAGCGATCCTAAGATGAACTTCTTTTGCTAATCGTAACGAGTGACCGGACAGTTTTGCGATCACCATCATGATGCATCCAGCAAATACAAACCGCCAGAACAAAGAGACTTCAGGCGCAACAACTCCTAATTGCCATTTCAAAGGCAACCAGCTTGTTGACCAAGCAAAAATGGTAAGGCCGTAAAGGAGATAATCAAATGGCTTCATAAATATTCAACTTTGAAATGGTCGGAGTGGCGGGATTTGAACCCACGACCCCCACACCCCCAGTATGGTGCGCTACCAGGCTGCGCTACACTCCGACGGGTTCTTTATAACCAAGCTTGTTCAGAAAGAGAAGCCCTGAAATATTGAAGATAAAAGGAAAGGCAAACGGTTAAGGCGCCGCAAACGCAATCATTATCAGTATGCTGGATAAGGGTGCTGATGCTAGAAAGAGCTAAACCCCATAATCTGGCCTATTCTTCGATGATCTGGGCCATCCGCAAGGCCGCGTGCATCAACACATCTGTTCCTGCCCCGGCCCATTCTTTAGAGATCTCTTCAGCTTCATTGTGACTTAGCCCACCAACACAAGGGCACATAATCATTGCTGTAGGAGCAATATCATTAATCCAACACGCATCATGGCCAGCACCTGATACAATATCCATATGGGCATATCCTAAATCATCCGCTGCCTTACGAATTGCATCGACGCAATCTAGATCAAAGGCAGGGGGATCAAACTGCCCCACGATTTCAGATGAAAACGATACCCCAATATCACGGCAAAGGGCTTCGCCCCCTGATACCAGTTCTTCCACCATGCTATTCAGGATATCAATTTTATGTGAACGCATATCCACGGTAAAAACAACTTTACCCGGGATGATATTGCGTGAGTTGGGATAAACATCAATATGCCCGATCGCCCCAACCGCGTTTGGTTGATGCTTCATGGCAATGTCATGAACCAGTTCCGTGATAAGCGCCAATCCACGGCCAGCATTGCGCCGCATAGTCATAGGGGTTGAACCGGTATGGCTTTCTGTCCCTGTGACAGTAATTTCAACCCAGCGTAGGCCTTGGCCATGTGTAACTACACCAATAGGCTTACCTTCAGCTTCAAGAATAGGGCCTTGTTCAATATGCAATTCTAACAAAGCGTGCATCTTGCGTGCCCCGACTTGTTCTTTACCAATCCAGCCAATACGTTTTAATTCATCGCCAAAACGATTTCCCTCAGCATCAGTGCGATCATAAGCCCAATCTTGATCATACTTTCCAGCAAAAACACCGGATGACACCATTGCAGGGGCAAAGCGCGTGCCCTCTTCATTCGTCCAGTTCACAACAACAATGGGATGTTTTGTTTTCACCCCTAAATCGTTTAGAGTTCGGATCACCTCCAGGCCGCCTAAAACCCCCAGAACACCATCATATTTACCGCCAGTGGGTTGAGTGTCCAGATGTGAGCCAATATAAACAGGTAACGCCTCTGGGTCCGTGCCTTGACGGGTGGCAAACATATTTCCCATGGTATCAACACCCATGGTCATTCCAGCATCAAGACACCATGTTTGGAATAATGCACGTGCCTCACCATCGGCATCCGTTAACGCTTGGCGATTATTACCCCCAGCAACGCCAGGACCAATCTTTGCCATTTCCATTAAACTATCCCAAAGCCGATCCGAATCGATCTGCAAATTCTTTGTGTTTTGCATAGCGATCTCCTCATTTCCTTAAAAGTTTGAATGAATAACAGACAGAACTTGCCCAGCTACCCGGCTTTCCGAATCAAAATTAAAAAAATCAACTGATGCGAGATAGCCGTGATTGCGCCTCTTTTAATAGAATCACAGCCTTTGCAATACGATCCGAACGCATTGATGAATGATCAACTGTTGCTGATGGGGTTGAGGCAGAAAGTTCCGCAACCGCAGCATCTTGCTTAGGCTTAGAAAACCCTTTGAGGGCTTGTTGAGCGCCCTTAATCGTATAACCCTCTTGGTAAAGAAGGTTTTGAATCTTTTTCAACAGAACAATGTCTTCGGGGCGATAGTAACGCCGCCCCCCATTGCGCTTAATTGGTTTAAGTTGGTTAAATCGAGTTTCCCAAAACCGCAGAACATGGGTTGGGACATCTAACAATGAGGATACTTCTGAAATATTACGAAAAGCTTCGGGGTTTTTTTCAACCATGATGATACCCCTAATTAGCGGTTAACTTGAAGAATTAACCTTTTTTCGTAAAATATGGGAAGGGCGAAATGATAAGACCCGGCGAGGCGTAATGGGAACTTCTTCACCAGTTTTGGGATTACGACCAATACGCTGTCTTTTATTGAGAACGGTAAAGCTACCAAATGAGGTAATTTTAACATTTTTACCACTCTCAAGCGATTCAGAGATTTCATCAAGAATAGTGCCAACCATGTCAGCAGATTCATTTCTGGATAGCCCAATTTTTTGGTAAATAGCTTCAGCAATATCAGCGCGAATAAGAGAACGTTTCATGAGATAAAATTAATCAACAATATCAGCAACGTCAACACTTAAAATCATATCAATCAGGTTTACCTACACGAACAATAGATGCCCCCCATGCCAAACCGCCCCCGATGCCTTCAAAGGCAACCACATCCCCATTTTTGATACGGTTTTCGCGCATCGCCTCATCAAAAGCGAGAGGAATTGAAGCGGCAGACGTGTTAGCATGACGCGAAACTGTTCGCACCACTTTTTCATCTGATATGTTAAGTTTATTTTGTAAGTTATTGATAATTCTAATATTTGCTTGATGCGGAACTAGCCAGTCAATATCGTCTGCCTGAAGACCAGATTTTTTAATAGCCTGATCCAGACCAGAGGCTAGTTTTTCAACTGCATGTTTGAACACATCCTGTCCACTCATCTTTACGGTGCCGACATGACCTCTGGCAGGCCCGCCATCAACATAAAGAATATCGCGAAAGCGGCCATCAGTGAAAATTACTGAGGATAATATTCCCCAGCCTTTTGCATCATCGCTGGCTTCAAGGATAACGGCCCCTGCCCCATCACCAAACAGCACCGCCGTGCTGCGGTCGTTCCAATCCAAGATTCGGCTAAAGGCCTCTGCCCCAATGACCACTATTCTTTTGGCTTTACCACTCTTGATCATTGCATCTGCCACATCCAGCGCATAAATAAAGCCTGCACAAACGGCTTGAAGATCAAAGGCAAAGGCTTGAATGGCGCCAAGTTTACGCTGGACTGTTGCCGCAGTTGAAGGAAAAGTGTCATCAGGTGTTGTTGTGGCAACGATAATGCCATCCATATCAGAGGCTGTAAGCCCAGCGCTTTCCAGCGCACGATTAGCTGCGTGTGTCGCCATGTCTGAGGTTAACTCATCATCAGCCACAATATGCCGCTGGGTAATACCAGTCCGCTGACGAATCCATTCATCATCCGTGTCCATGATTTTCGCAAGATCATGATTAGTGAGCACTTTTTCAGGCAGGTAAGACCCTGACCCCGTGATCAGCACTGATGGGAACGACTTTTCAGCATTAGACATCTTAAGAGGCTTCCTCTTTGTTTTTCATTTTTAACGATTGGGCCACTTCAATCGCATCAATAGATCGGGCGATGCCATTCTTCAGATCATCCATAAACCCATGGCGATGCATATCACTTGCGACCTTTATGGCATTGGCAATGCCATCCTGGTTGGCACCCCCATGGGATTTCACCACAATACCATTCAATCCTAATAGCACCGCCCCATTATAGCGTTGAGGGTTCATCATATCGCGCAGTTGTTGAAATGATCGCCTTGCCAAAAGATATCCAAGACGTGAGAATATGGTTGCGCGAAACGAATTGCGAATCATGGTGCCGATCAGCTTTGAGGTACCTTCAGCTGTTTTCAGCGCAACATTACCGCTAAACCCATCAGACACGATGACTTGCGCTTCTCCCATAGGAATGCCGTCACCTTCGACAAATCCAGCATAGTTCATTTGGATTGACGGGTCAGAAAGAATGGCGGCGGCCTCACGAATAGAGGCACTGCCTTTTTGTTCTTCCTCACCAACATTAAGCAGTCCGATGCTAGGACGGTCCACTTTGCCAATAACACGATAAAAGGCATCACCCATCGCGGCAAATTGCACCAAATTCGTAGAGGAACATTCAATGTTTGCGCCCAAGTCCAGCATACAACATGACCCTTTGAGGGTTGGAAACAAAGCTGCTAGCGCCGGACGCTCTATCCCCTCAATGGTGCGCAAGACCATTAAGGCCATAATCATCAAAGCCCCTGAATTTCCAGCAGAAACAACGGCGCTGGCCTCACCAGATTTTACAAGATCAATCGCCAGACGCATGGAGGAGTTTTTACCTGAACGCAGAGCCTGTGAAGGCACCTCATCTGAGGCAACAATATCCTCAGTATGAAGGATATCGACTTGATGCAAAATAGGATTATCCTTGATCAGGGGCTTAAGCTTATTTTCATCACCAACCAGAATAGGCCGCAAAGCAGGATCATTCTGCATAGCAAGTGCCGTACCGCTTATCACAGACTGCGGAGCGTCATCACCGCCCATCGCATCTATCGCAAGTTTTATTTCATTTGTTGTCAAAAAATCTAAGCCCCAAAATATTGTATTTTTCTATCTTGTTTTCTTCAAATCAGCAAGTTTTCCGAATGGCCCTTGATCATCTTTAGATTTAACAACGATATCAACCGGGGGAACATCATCTGCTCGCGGCCAGTCTGGTGCCTCAAGCAAGATCAACTGCGCCACAGTCTCACCAACGGGAATGGTGCGATTGATCATGGGCTCTGTTTGAACACTCATAGGATCAATCACGGCTTCCTCATCATCACCATCCATCACAGCAAAGCGTTCATCTACCTCAATCATAAGCGACTGGGCTACTTCAGCATCGCTAATCACACAAGTCATCACGATTTCTGCAACAATTTTGCCTGTCATATGACAGGCTTCATTCGATAGCCGACTTAAGATGATCTGACCATCAAGGCGATCAATTCTTATCCATTCAAACCTTTTTGCTAGCGCGTCTTTATCCTCAGCATCTACTTGAAAAGATAAACGAAATGGTTTAGTTGCCTCAACCTTATCAAAATCTATGCTCAGATTAAGCATGACCATTATCCAGAATATCAATTTGCGGTGAGATTTTCCCAGCCAACAAATCGGCATCATTTTGATGATCAAGGTCTGAAGCCGCACGCATAACCTGATTTGCTAACTCTTTTGCCCTTCCCATATCGTCAGTGTCACGATAAACATTGCGCTCCAGTGCGGATATCAGCATTGCCTTATCTCCAGCATCAAGGGCCGCACCATAAGCCTTAACCCTGCCCATAAAGGCTGTGGCCATAACCTTTACCTTTTTTCCAACCTTATTTTCACTGACCCCAATTTCATGCAGACTTAAATCCATATCCGCAAACATGGTATCGATAAGTTCTTGTGCCCTTTGTTTACCAATGGTGTCCTCTGTCATTTTGGTTAAACGTCTGACAACAAGGGTTGCCACCAAACAAAGAGCATCAAAACGACCATCAAAAGTATCAGCAATGGCATATTGCTCATAGATTTGAGGAGTTCTTGCGGTTTCTGCGACTTGGCGATACAGCAATTCTGCTTCCACACTAGAGGGACGCGACCAATCGAGCACTTTTTTACGCAACCATTGCAACATCACATTGTTTGTCCTTGAAAGGCTAGGAGACGAACAAGACACCCACAGCCAAAGCTTGCATTGACGGGGCATTTACCTTATTGATAACTTGTTATTATCATGAAGACTCGAATGAAAAAACAAATTAATTTTGCCCTTGGCATTGGCCTTATGACAATGGTTTCCGCTTGCGGAAGTCAGTTGAGCCAACATGGCAATAGCCTTGATCCAATTGCTCTTGAACTGCTTGAGATTGGCGCCACCAGACAAGTTGAAATTGAAGCTATGTTTGGCAAACCTTCTGCGCGTGGGGCTTTTGATTCTGGGCGCATTTATTATATCTCGCAAGTGATGATAAAGGCACCAGCACAGAAAACCACTTTGCAGGAACGTACGGTTGTAGCTTTTACGTTTGATGATAACGATGTGCTTGAAGCCATTGAGTTTACTAATCAAGATGATGGCAAGACTGTCTATTATGTGGACAGCACCACCCCAACACCGGGTGATACCTTTGGATTATTTGAACAAATTCTTGGTAATATTGGTCGACCGCCTGGATCAGATGGTCAATAAATCTTATTTCTTGCTAGGCCTTTTTCATCGTCACGTCATACGGCATGATTTCAAGATTGTTTTAACTGGTTATAGTTTTATGCATTAAAAAACCCCTTGCAGCATGGCCGCAAGGGGTTAACACATGATAATCGTTGCTATTTAGGCAGCTAAAGCAGCCAGCATCAATAGAGCAACGATATTGATGATCTTAATCATAGGGTTAATGGCAGGGCCGGCAGTGTCCTTATAAGGGTCACCAACGGTATCACCTGTCACTGCAGCTTTATGGGCTTCAGACCCTTTGCCGCCATGATTGCCATCTTCGATATACTTCTTGGCATTATCCCATGCACCGCCACCGGCAGTCATGGAAATAGCCACATAAAGACCAGTAACAATAGTCCCAAGCAACATGGCCCCAACCGCAGTAAAGGCGGCTTCTTGGCTCACAGTAGCATTGATGACCATATACACAACTATAGGTGCTAATACGGGCAGAAGTGATGGAATGATCATTTCACGGATTGCGGCACGTGTCAGCAAATCAACAGCAGTGCTGTAATCTGGCTTTGCTTTGCCTTCCATAATGCCCTTGATCTCGCGGAATTGACGGCGGACTTCTTCCACCACCTCACCGCCAGCACGGCCAACCGCCTGCATGCCCATTGAGGCAAACAGATAAGGCAACATCCCGCCAATCAGCAAGCCAACCACAACATAAGGATCGGTTAGGCTGAAATTAACTTCGAGGGTTGGGAAATAGCGCTCAAGGTCGGCGATATAAGCCGCAAAGAGAACAAGCGCAGCCAAAGCAGCAGAACCAATAGCATAACCCTTTGTTACCGCTTTGGTGGTGTTACCAACTGCATCAAGAGCATCGGTAACCTGACGAACAGAGTCATCAAGTTCTGCCATTTCAGCAATACCGCCAGCGTTATCAGTGACAGGCCCATAAGCATCAAGAGCAACCACCATACCAGCAAGTGCCAGCATAGTTGTAGCCGCAATACCAATGCCATAGATATCTGCTGTGACATAAGACACAATGATACCAGCAGAGATAATAATCGCAGGAATTGCTGTTGCTTCCATCGACATCGCCAGACCAGAGATCACATTGGTGCCATGACCAGTTTCTGAGGCCTTCGCCACCACTCTAACAGGGCGGAATGACGTTGAAGTATAGTATTCAGTGATCCACACCATCAGACCAGTAACCACCAAACCTACAATAGCGCAGATAAAGTAATCCATGCCTGCTTCTTGACCAGCAAACACATGATCAATCAGGAAATAGATGGCAATAGCAGAGAGTACTGCGGTTGCAATAAAGCCTTTGTAAAGTGCACCCATGATGTTGTTAGAAGAACCAAGGCGAACAAAGAATGTACCAATGATAGAAGTCACAATACAAACCGCACCAATACCAAGCGGCAAGAGAAGCGCGTTCATATCACCACTAAGCTGAATGGTAGCCAACAGCATAGTTGCCACAATCGTTACCGCATAGGTTTCAAACAAATCAGCAGCCATACCAGCACAGTCACCAACATTGTCACCCACATTATCGGCAATAACCGCAGGGTTTCTGGGATCATCTTCTGGGATGCCTGCTTCGACTTTACCAACAAGGTCAGCACCGACATCAGCGCCTTTGGTAAAGATACCGCCACCTAAACGCGCAAAGATAGAAATCAATGACGCGCCAAATGACAGTGCAACCAAGGCTTCCATCATCTTATGAATTTCCATATTGATGCTGGACAAATACATATAATAGCCAGCAACACCAAGTAAACCCAGGCTAACAACCAGCATACCAGTAATAGCGCCAGATTTGAATGAGATGGAAAGTGCCTCAGCCAGAGAGCGTCTTGCGGCCTCAGTTGTGCGGACATTAGCCCGAACCGACACATTCATGCCGATATAGCCAGCAATGCCCGAAAGCACAGCGCCAATAACAAAGCCAATGGCAACATAAATGCCAAGGGTAAACACCAGAATAGCGGCAACAACAATGCCGACTATGCCAATGGTTGTATATTGACGGTTAAGATAGGCTCGCGCCCCTTCCTGAATGGCTCCAGCAATTTCTTGCATACGCTCGTTACCAGCACTTGCGGCGAGAACGCTTTTGGACGCCCAGACACCATAGAGCAGTCCAAGAAGACCGCTGCCAATGGCCATATAGACGAAGAAATCATAATTCATGATTGGTTAGTCCTGTTTTCATGGGGTATGCGATAAGACCAGTTGACCCCCCAATTGCATCAACTGATCAAAAAGATAATCCGTTCTGAATTAGCCACATAGCCCAAGTGTTAATGGCCTATGCGATTGCAGTTCAATTCCGCTGTTTTATAATCAATGCGCTAAGTCTGCGCAATGAAAAACCTTCGTTTTTCTATGTTTCTGAAAGGGTTTTCCCCATTAAGCAAACTCTTGGGGTCGAAACTGGTGCGCAAGGCGGTCAAGAATGGCAGTGATATAGGCAGTATCAACTTCCCAGCTATCAGCGATAGCCGAATATTCAGCAATAATTGTTCGCGCAGAAATATCAGGCAAGTCTTCAAATTCCAACATTGCCAGCCGTAAAATATCACGATCAATCTGGTTGATTCTTTCCATCGTCCAGCCTTGACCAAGATACGCTGAAATATGCTCATCCATATTCGCACGCCTTGCATCAACCCCAAACACCAGCCTTGTGTAATGCTGGTCATTAAGGTGGGTCAGCTTAAACTCTTTCAGCAATTCCGGTAAAAACCGATTTTGAAAACTCACCACCACATCGGTTAGCGGCTGCCCACTCCCCCATTGTTGGTATAGCGTCTGAACCGCAGCAATGCGGGCGGCGGCACGGCGACGAATAGAGGCTGGACGCAAATCCGATTTATCCGGCTTAGCATCATCAGTTTCGGTCATGTGTTGTCATCCTCGTGATCAAAACTGCGGTATCCAGATATCGTCAAACCATAACCATCTAAGCCAACGATATTTCGCTGAACATTTGACAAAAGGATCATCTTATCGACGCCAAGATCATTCAGAATCTGTGCCCCAACACCATAATTTCTAATTTCATTTCGGCTGGTCTTATCCCCTGACACTTTGCGCTGAACAAGATCAGAAATCGTTGTCGGGCTCGGCTCTCTTAACATCACAATTAAACCTCTGCCTTCATCTGCGATCATCTGCATTGCTGTTTGAATCTCATTCCCTGTCCGGCCTGATAATTCTTCCCCCAACACATCGGTCATTAAATTAATTGCATGCATCCGCACCAAAACAGGTTCAGGTGATGACAAATCCCCCTTGATCAACACAATATGTTCCGCATAGCTAGCGGTATTGATATAAACCATCATCCGCCAATCACCGCCAATAGAAGAGCGAAAGATAATCTCGCCACTTCGCTTGATAATGGTCTGACGGCGGCGTTTCCATGCAATCAGATCAGCAATCGTGCCAATACCCAGCTGATGCGTTTTAGCAAAACTTTCTAAAAACGCGCGATCAGCTAGAGAGCCATCTTCATTCATTATCTGGCAAAGCACACCGGCAGGCCAGCTTCCTGCCGCGTTGGCGATATCAACAACGGCCTCTGTCCTTCCAGCTCTGACAAGGGTTCCCCCTTCTTTGGCAATGAGCGGAAAAAGATGCCCGGGCGAGGTGACATCAGACGCCCCATATCGCGGGTCAGCTGCCACACGAATACTATGTGCCCTATCCTTAGCAGACACACCTGTGGAAATCCCAAGCCTAGCTTCAATAGAAATCGTAATGGCAGAATGGCGTGGAGAGTCAAACATACGGTCATGAAAGTTTAAGCCTAAATTAGTAGCTCTATCCCTTTCTATCGCAAGACAAATGATGCCGCGAGCATGCTTAAGCATCGCGTTGACCGCTTTATCATCACAATGTTCAGCCAAAATACAAAGATCACCGGTTGATGAACCATCACGGTCATCCATCAAGATAAACATTTTGCCAGCCTTGGCATCATCAAGAAGACGATCAATCGTGGTAACAGAAAGCTGATCAGCCTGATCGGGGGTCAATTTTCTAAACCTTTCTTAACGATATCCTGTTGAAACTGTGCCATGCGCGCCACGTATCTAGCCAGCATATCCACCTCAATATTGACGATTGAGCCTTCGGCGCAATCAGCCAAAGTTGTATGCGACCATGTATGCGGCACAACCATAATTTCGAATATCGTGCCTTTGACGCGATTAACCGTAAGGGATATGCCATCAATTGTAATAGACCCTTTGGCAGCAACAAATGGGGCCAATGGCTCTGGGAGATCAAATGCCATCAGGTAGCTATCCCCTTCAGACACAATTTTAGTCACAACGCCTTTGCCATCAACATGACCAGAAACAATATGCCCACCAAGTTCATCCCCAAGCGCTAATGCTCTTTCCAGATTAATCCGCCGACCAACTTGCCAATCAGCAATAGTGGTGACTTTGAGAGTCTCATCAGAAGCATCAACGCTAAAACTATTAGCTGTGGCATCAACAAGAGTTAGGCAAATACCGCTACAGGCAATAGAAGAGCCTTGTGCAATGGCCTTGCAATCCCATGGAGTTTGGATTTCAAGCCTAGCGCCGCCATCCACTTTGTGATTAATGGCGACAAGTTCACCTAGTGCGGTAATTATTCCTGTGAACATCTATTCATACTTTCAAAAAACTTGTCTTCAATCATCACGAACACCGTTAGCCATAAGCCTTGGATCAATGATCTCATAATCTCATGATCTGCGTTGCCAGATTTCCAGCACATCTTCACCAAGATATTGCCGCTGATAAAGGGCATAGCCCCTGCCAGCATCAAGATCCGTTAACCCAAGGTCTGCGACAACAGGCAACCCATCACCACCGATCACCATTGGATTTCTGATCCAGATGATGCGATCTACCAAACCAGCCTTTATAAAAGAAGCTAGCAACTTTCCACCAGCCTCAATCAGAACGCTGGTCATACCTTGTTTTACCAAAACTGACAAGGTGTTCATGGGATCAAGGTGCCCATCATTTCCCTTTTCAGCCATCACAGTTTTGACCTCTTCTGGCAAGGTCTGTCTATGGGACGAGTCTTCGGGGCAAATCACTAAGGTAGGATATTGACCAGATGTAGCAAAAATCTGAGCGGCAGGGTTAAGCTCCTGTCCAGATGCCATCACT
>JAQCJL010000003.1 GCA_027593125.1 Pseudomonadota bacterium
GAAGAAGCGATCACCACGTTAAAGGGCAAGGCAAAATCACGCCGTGATATGTGGTCAAAACGGGCAAAGGTCTATGATGACAAAATCCGGTCAGGTGATCCGGTTTCCATTGCTGAAGTGGTGCGTGATCTGCGCCGGCGCGAAAACCAGACTGAACAATCTTATAGTGAAAGACAGATGTATCAGGCTGCTCTTGAACGTCTAGCCAGAGAATTTGCGGCTATTGAACAAATTGACCAGTCTGCTGCTGCGGATAAGTTGGAACATTTGATGGATGCGGCTTAAACAATTGGGATCGGGTGATATCATTGGAATCTCACCCATGTCTTGCCAAGTTAGCAGGGTTTTTTTAAAATTGGGCTTGATCTCTTTTGTTAATGAACTATTTCGATAGAACTAAAAGTATAATAAAATAATTTTTTGGGTGTAGGAAATGAGTGAAAGTGTAAATCGCGACGCGATTAACTATGATAATCAGTTTATTCGCCGCGTTATGCGAGAAGACCTCCTTGAACGTCAGGAAGAACTCGAGCTTGCTTTAGCTTGGCGCGATCATCAAGATGAACGCGCCCTGCATCGGTTGGTTATGGCCTATTCTCGCCTTGTTGTGAGTGTCGCGTCTAAGTTCCGGCATTATGGATTACCAGTTGGTGATCTTATCCAAGAGGGCAATATTGGCATCATGCAGGCGGCTAATCGCTTTGACCCTGATCGTGAAGTGCGATTTTCAACCTATTCTGTATGGTGGATTAGGGCTTCAATTCAGGATTATGTGCTGCGGAATTGGTCGATTGTCCGCACTGGAACAACCTCTGCCCATAAATCGCTCTTTTTTAAGCTGCGCCGTTTGCGTGCCCGCATTGGTGAGGCTGATGGTGGGGCGTTAACTACTGATGGCCGCGAACAAATTGCGGAAAGCATTGGTGTGTCTGTCAATGATGTTCAGCATATGGAAATGCGAATGTCTGGTGCTGATGCGTCACTGAATATGATGGTAGGCGAAAATAGCGATAATTCCATCCAAGATTTTCTTGTCGATGACAGACCAAATCCTGAACAATCTGCCATGATGGCAACTGATGCCGTAACTTTGTCAGCTTGGCTGAAAGATGCTCTTGAAGACCTCAGCGACCGCGAAAGAGTGATCATTCAGCGGCGTCGCCTTGAAGAAGAAGGTTCAACCCTAGAACAGCTGGGCTTTGATTTTGGTGTCAGCAAAGAACGGATTCGTCAATTAGAAGCCAGAGCTTTTAACAAAATCCGCGATAATCTTGAAAGACGTGTGGCAGATATCAGTGATTTGCCATTCATGGCCTAGATAGAACCCCATCAATGCGTTCAACTGATAATTTTGATCGCCTTCACCCCCCTATAACGCCTTTTGCTAGGCATCGCATAGACACGGGAGATGGCCACAGCCTTTATGTTGAGGAATGTGGCAATCCCAATGGTATTCCTGTCGTTTTCCTTCATGGTGGCCCAGGATCAGGCATTTCTGCTATGCATCGGCGGATGTTTGATCCGGCTCGGTTTCGTGCCGTGTTGTTTGATCAACGCGGATCAGGGCAATCGCGTCCGTTTGCCTCTGTGATGAACAACACCACGGATGACCTTGTAGCAGATATGGAACGTATTCGTACTCAGCTCGGGATTGAGAAATGGTTTGTGTTTGGCGGATCATGGGGGGCTACGCTGGCACTGGTTTACGGCATTCGTCACGCTGGCCAATGTTTGGGATTTATCCTGCGCGGTGTGTTTATGGGCACAAAGGCGGAAATTGACTGGTTTCTTTATGACATGAAGCGCTTCTACCCTGAAGCATGGCAACGCTTTGCCAATTTCATCCCCAAAGAAGAAAGGCATGATTTGCTGGTGGCTTATACCAGCCGTTTGATGAGTGATGATGCAAATATTGCCATGGCTGCGGCGGAAAGTTGGTCTGCCTATGAAAACTCTTGCGCCACCCTCAAGGCTGAAATGCGCGGCGGTGGTGGTCGCATGGCCTTAAGTTTGGCTAGGATGGAAGCTCATTATTTCTGTCATGATTGCTTTCTGCCGGATCACTATATCACCAATCATATAGACCGTCTTAATGGTATTCCTGCGGCGATCATTCAGGGCAGGCATGATGTGATCTGCCCCCCATTTTCAGCCTATATGCTGGCAGAACGCTGGAAAAGTGCGGATATTACGCTTGTGGATGATGCTGGTCATTCAGCGTTTGAGGCGGGAATTCTCTCTCAGTTGCTTGCGGGTCTTGAACGGATTTCTCGGCTGGTTTAAGGCGTGATCAGAGATCATTTTTGCCACAAAAGGGGATGAGGGTTGAGTTTTGATGGCATGCACGCAATACTTATCGGCAAACAAATCCAAGCAAAGAAAAAATGCAAATGCAGATAGTGAGGCGGGTAAACCATGGGTAATAAAGCAAGCTCAACAGAAACAGGCCGTGTTTTTGGCATCACTAATAACAATGCTATTGATATCCATGTTGGCAGACAAATCCGTTTGCAGCGTACTCTCTTAGGCCTAAGCCAAGAGCAGCTGGCGCAAGGGTTATCCATCACTTTTCAGCAGATACAGAAATATGAACGCGGCGCTAACCGCGTCAGTGCATCACGATTGTGGGATATCAGTCAGATTCTAGAAGTCGATATTGGCTATTTTTTCAACAATATGTCATCTTCCACTAAATCAAGCTCGCCTCGCAAAATGGCTTTGGCTGAAGATAAGTTTGATGTGGAAGTGCCTGGTAAAGATACCCTCATGCGGCGTGAAACCCTAGAGCTTGTTCGCCATTATTACCGTATTGAGGACGAGCAGATCAGAAAAAGGGTATCGGAAATGGTAAAATCAATTTCTCAGGCAATGACAGGCCGTTAACGCTTGCGGCTAAGCGTAAAATGTTATCGGGATGATTGATGGGATATAAGAAATTAAAAACGAACACGAATAAACAGAGTAAAGGAAGTGGTCATGGCAGATGCAGCCGAGAAGATGAGCTTTGAAGAAGCCTTAAAAGAACTGGAAACAATCGTTGAAAAGCTTGAACGCGGTGATGTTTCCCTAGATGATGCAGTGATGGCCTATGAACGTGGGACAGAGTTGAAACAGCATTGTCAGAAAAGGCTGGATGAGGCCAAGATGCGCGTTGAGGCGATCCGTGCCAAAAAGGCTAGCCCTGTTGCCGAAGATACGGCCCCTTTTGATCAGGATAAATAGCATTTAGCAGGAGAAACCAAAATGGGTTTGGCCTCTGATCAGCAGCCTAAACTAGGCGAGGAGGAGTTGTCGCGGCATATTGGTGCGATGGCGATGCAGACGGATGCTCTTCTGGATGCCATTTTTACCAATTATAAAACCTCTCACGCATCTGGGCGTTTAGTTGATGCCATGGCCTATGCCACCCTGAATGGCGGTAAGCGTATTCGCGCCTATCTTGTTTATGGCGGTGCAGGTTTGATCAATCGCCAAAGCGATGAAGCTTCTCAACAAGGTATTGCAAGGGTGGCGGCCGCGTTTGAATGCCTCCATGCCTATTCGCTTATCCATGATGATTTGCCCGCCATGGATGATGCGGCAACCCGGCGCGGAAAACCCTCATGTCATCTGGCCTTTGATGAAGCGACTGCTATTCTTGCAGGAGATGCATTACAGACGCTGGCTTTTGCCTTGCTGGCTGATCCTGATACACATGCGAATGACAGGATACGCGCGGATTTGGTGCTTGAACTTGCTGGTGCGGCAGGATGCGCTGGAATGGCTGGCGGCCAGATGCTAGACCTTGAGGCAGAGACTCGCCGCTTTAACCAGTCGGAAACCATGCAAATGCAGGCCTTAAAAACGGGGGCTTTGATTGCCTCATCGGTGCTTGCAGGTGGGCGGTTTGCAGGGGCAGATCAGGTCAGTTTATCGCATTTGAAGACTTATGGTCAGGCCATTGGCCAAGCCTTTCAGATCGCTGATGATTTGCTGGATGCTGATGGTGACGAAGCACTAGTAGGTAAGCCGTTAGGGCAAGATGATTGGCGTGGTAAGGCTACGCTAGTGGCACATCTGGGCCTTAATGCCGCCCGGGATGAGGCGCAAAGGCAGGTACGTCTGGCAAAAGAGGCACTAGGGTGTATTCCTAATGCTGACCCTCATTGGCAAGCGCATTTAACCGCGCTGGCTGATTTTATTATTACCCGAAAGGCTTGATTTTTCTTTATTTTGATAAAGATAGAGAATAGATGAATAAGTAAGTCATGGCATCAATCGAAACACCAACTAAAGATCGACCTATGTCCACACCCCTTTTGGATCAGATACATACCCCGAAAGACATGAAGCATCTCTCAAAGCAGGAGTTGCAGCAATTGGCTGATGAACTGCGGGCTGAGACGATTTCAGCAGTTTCCCGCACAGGGGGGCATTTGGGGGCAGGTTTAGGCGTTGTGGAATTGACGGTGGCTTTGCATCATGTTTTTGATACCCCTAATGATCGGTTAATATGGGATGTTGGGCATCAGGCCTATCCCCATAAGATTTTAACGGGACGGCGGGATCAAATACGTACCCTGCGCCAACCAGGGGGATTGTCTGGTTTCACTAAGCGGGACGAATCCCCTTATGATCCCTTTGGTGCTGCGCATTCCTCTACCTCAATTTCTGCAGGATTAGGGATGGCGGTAGCGCGCGATCATCTTGGTGGCAAAAATCATGTGATTTCCGTTATTGGTGATGGCGCGATGAGCGCTGGCATGGCTTATGAAGCCATGAATAATGCTGGTGATTTGAAATCACGAATGATTGTCATTTTGAATGATAATGATATGTCGATTGCCCCGGCGGTTGGTGCCATGAGTTCTTATCTCAGCCAACTGATTTCTTCTGAACGGTTTCTTTCTATTCGCCATCTGGCCAAAAAGGTTGCAAAACGCTTTCCTGAAGAAGCTCAACGCACCGCTAAGCGCGCCGAAGAAATGGCGCGTGGTTTGGTTGGTGGTAGCACTCTTTTTTCACAATTAGGGTTCTATTATCTAGGGCCTGTTGATGGTCATGATCTCAACCAATTGGTGCCAATTCTTAGTAATCTGCGCAACAATTCGCATGATGGGCCTGTTTTGCTCCATGTGCGGACTGAAAAGGGGCGTGGCCATCCCTTTGGTAAGGAAAGCGGTGAGAAATATCACGCAGTGCCACGCTTTGATCTGGTTGCTGAAAACGACAGTAAGCCCGTCGGTAATCGCCCACCTAACTACACAACGGTTTTTGCCCAGCGTCTGATAGCAGAAGCCGAACAGGATAATCGGATTATTGGCATTACTGCCGCGATGCCATCAGGCACAGGGCTGGATAAGTTTGCTGAACGTTTTCCCGGGCGCAGTTATGATGTTGGTATAGCAGAACAGCACGCCGTAACCTTTGCCGCAGGGCTTGCCGCTGAGGGTCTTAAACCTTTTACCGCTATTTATTCTACCTTTCTGCAGCGAGGTTATGATCAAGTGGTGCATGATGTTGCCCTACAAAAACTGCCTGTGCGCTTTGCCATTGATCGGGCAGGATTAGTTGGCGCGGATGGGGCTACCCATGTTGGCGCCTATGATATGGCCTATTTGTCAGCATTGCCGAATATGGTGGTCATGGCGCCATCGGATGAGGCAGAGTTAGCAGCGATGGTATCAACCGCCGCCGCCCTAGATGATAGACCGTCGGCGTTTCGCTATCCCCGTGGTGAGGGTACAGGTGTTCCCATCCCGGACCAGGTTTCTCCACTAGAAATAGGGCGTGGACGCATCTTGCGTGAAGGCAATACTATTGCTTTGTTATCTATTGGAACAAGGCTAGGAGATTGTCTTAAGGTGGCTGATCATCTTAAGGCTCATGGTATGGCAATTACCGTGGCAGACGCGCGTTTCGTGAAGCCGCTCGATCATGATCTGATTACACGTCTTGCGGCAGAGCATGAGATGCTGGTGACGATTGAGGAAGGCAGTGTTGGTGGGTTTGGATCACAAGTTGCCCAATTCCTTGCCAATCAAGGGCTTTTGGACCAGGGCTTGAAGCTCCGTATGCTGACCTTGCCTGACGAAATGATTGATCATAACACCCAAGAAGCGCAATTAGCGCAAGCAGGGCTTGATGCAGCAGGCATTTTTGTCGCCATCTCCCCATGCATTGACAATAAGACGGCCACTGCTGTGGCAGGGTGGCATGGCTAATTCAGCCAAAGAAAGACTTGATATCCTTCTTTTTCAGCGTGGTCTTGTTGAAAGCCGCGAAAAAGCTCAAGCCTTGATTATGGCAGGGCTAGTCTATTCAGGTGATCAACAACTCACCAAAGCTGGGCATAAATTGGATCAAGCGGCGGAATTGCGGATTAAGGGCAAGGATCATCCTTATGTTTCGCGCGGCGGCGTGAAACTTGCTGGTGGGCTTGATCATTTTACCGAAATCGACCCGAAAGGGATGATTGCTATTGATGTTGGTGCCAGCACAGGCGGCTTTACGGATGTTCTCTTACGGCGAGGGGCGAGCCGTGTTTATGCTGTCGATGTTGGGCATGGTCAGCTGGATTGGGCGTTGCGCCAAGATGAACGGGTGGTGGTGTTGGAAAAAACTAATGCTCGGTATTTGACGGTTGAACATATCCCTGACACCCCTGAACTGGTGGTATGTGATGCGTCTTTTATCTCGCTTACAAAGGTTCTGCCCAGCAGTCTAGCCTTGGTTTGTCCGGGGGGATGGTTAGTGGCATTGATTAAGCCGCAATTTGAAGTTGGCCGAGGGCAAGTGGGCAAGGGCGGTGTTGTTCGTGATCCTATCTTGCATCAGAGCGTGCAGGATCATATCAAAGCGTGGCTGACCAATGACCTAGGCTGGCAGGTGCAAGGGGTGGTGGAATCAAGCATTACTGGGCCGGAGGGTAACCGAGAGTTTATAATTGCCGCTAGAAAACCCCTAGGATGAGGTAAGCGGTCCACATTGGGCAATATGTTGCATCAGCATATCAGTAAGCAATACCGCCATCATAGCCTCACCAATAGGAACCGCACGAATGCCAACACAGGGGTCATGGCGACCTTTGGTGGTGACTTCAATTTCCTCGCCATCACTATTAATACTTGGGCGAGGGGTAAGAATAGAACTTGTTGGCTTAACCACAAACCGCACCACCAGAGGCTGACCTGTGGAAATGCCGCCAAGAACGCCGCCAGCGTGATTGCTAGCAAAAACTGGGTTGCCATTGGCATCAATGCGCATCGCATCACCAGCATCGCTGCCAGGGAGGCTGGCAGTAGCAAAGCCTGACCCGATTTCAACACCCTTAACGGCATTAATGCTCATCATCGCGTTGGCGAGCTGGGCATCAAGTTTGTTATAGATAGGGCCACCTAATCCGGCTGGAACACCATCAGCAACAACTTCGATTACCGCACCAACTGAAGACCCGTTTTTACGCGTTTCGTCCAGGTAAGCCTCCCAGACAGGTGTGATAGCTTCATCTGGGCTAAAGAAGGCGTTTTTTTCGCATTCATTCCAGTTCCAATTGTCGCGATTGATTTTATGCTCACCAATCTGAACCACTGCCCCACGAATGGTAAGGTCAGGCACATGGTGGTTAAGCACTTTATGGGCAATCGCACCGGCGGCAACACGGCTTGCGGTTTCCCGTGCCGAAGATCTGCCGCCACCGCGATAATCTCTGATCCCATATTTGCTGTCATAGGTGAAATCTGCGTGACCAGGACGGTATTGCTTGGCAATGTCAGAATAATCTTTGGATCGTTGGTCAGTGTTTTCAATCAAAATAGCAATAGGTGTGCCGGTGGTCTTACCTTCAAACACCCCAGAAAGGATCCGAACTTTGTCGTCTTCACGGCGCTGGGTCACAAAACGTGAGGTGCCAGGTTTGCGCCGATCCATGAAAGGTTGAATATCAGCCTCAGTCAGAGGCAAGAGAGGTGGTACACCATCAACAACACATCCTATAGCAGGGCCATGGCTTTCGCCGAATGTCGTAAAGCGAAAAAGCGTACCAAAGCTGTTATCAGCCATGCGGTTGATCCACAGATATATCTGGGGCATCCACGGCTTTCATGCCAACAACATGATAGCCACAATCAACATGGTGTGTTTCGCCAGTAACGCCGCTAGAAAGATCAGATAACAGATAAACCCCTGCCCCCCCGATATCTTCAAGGGATACATTGCGTTTTAAGGGGGCGTTATATGCGTTCCATTTCAAAATATAGCGGAAATCACCAATTCCAGAAGCAGCCAGGGTTTTTACGGGCCCTGCGGAAAGGCTGTTGACACGAATGTTGCGAGAGCCAAGATCAACCGACAGATAACGAACGGAAGCTTCTAGTGCCGCTTTTGCTACCCCCATCACATTATAATGCGGCATCACCCGTTCTGCCCCATAATAGGTCAAGGTGATGATTGATCCTCCATCATTCAGCATATGTTCTGCCCTGCGTGTCACGGCAGTCAGGGAATAAACAGAAATATCCATGGTGCGGGTAAAGTTATCGCGAGTTGTGCTGTAATAACTGCCTTTGAGTTCTTCTTTATCAGAATAAGCGATGGCATGGACGATAAAGTCCAGTTTTCCCCATGTGTTTTCAAGCTCATTAAACAAGCGATCAATGTCATCATCGCTGGTCACATCACATGGCAGAACAAGATGGGAATTTATGCTAGCGGCAAGAGGCCTAACCCGCTTTTCTAAGGCTTCACCTTGAAAGGTAAAGGCCAGTTCAGCGCCAGCATCATGTGCGGCTTTGGCAATTCCCCATGCAATAGACCGATCATTTGCAACACCCATGATCAGTCCGCGTTTGCCTTTTAGAATATCTTGATACTGTACCATTGTTTTCTATTTCTTACGTTCACCAAATACGATTGACCCATCATAGCAATCAGGCCCTTGTAAAGACAAGAGCCTGATGAGAAAGAATAGATTTTTAATTATCAACGCAAACTGTAAGTGGTTTTACGGTTTAGGTAAATTTGGTCGCCAGTGCGATAGGATCGGTTGGAATCCAATGTGATGCTGCGCCCATCGACCATGACCTCAATCCGATAGCCTGTGACAGTTTCAATCAGGTCTTCACGGATAGTAGTGATATTTTCACACACGTTCTTTTCCTGATAACCAACGATTTGCTGATTAGCAGCGTTATTTTTGCTTGCGATATCGCGGCCTATCAAAGCACCAGCGACAGCACCAACCGTGCCTGCGCCATCTTTGCTGGTCAGGCCATTGCCCACAGCGCTACCAATAAGTCCGCCAACAATCATACTGCCCAATTCATCAGATTGCTGTCCAGATTGCGCATAAATGGGAACATTTTCCAAGCGGCAAACGCGTTGTGGCACCTGAGTTTCTTGAACATAAGTAGATTTTAGTGTTTCCACATAACCAACAGTTCCAACAATACTATCAACGGAAGTGGTGGATCCTGCTATTGCTGAGCCTGGAATGGCCATAGAAAGGCAGAGGAGTGATGCATAAAGGGATCTCATATTAACCTCCAATAGTTAAGTTCATCGTATCTGATACCAAATAACCGGACTATAGCTTAACATAAGTGCGGCTTTTTAGCATTCAAGCCTTCCTCTGCTTGCGGCATTTGATACCCATACGATAAGATAATGGAATAATGACATGAAATTTTGTCAAAAGATAGGCAAGCTTACGGCAAGTAAATTTAATCTTTAAACTTGGTGATATTGCCAAGCAAAACCAAATGAGGGCTAAAATGACTAACGAATCCGCTTTTGATCCCACGGGAAAAGACCCTTTCGCTCTCTTTGATGCTTGGTTAGCTGAGGCAGAAAGCTCAGAAATAAATGATCCTAACGCTGTTGCCCTTGCAACAGTTTCTTCTGATGGCTGGCCGTCTGTGCGCGTCGTTTTAATCAAAGGTCGTGATGATAAGGCCCTGCATTTTTATACAAATTATACTAGTCGCAAAGCTGGTGAGCTTGACGCCACTGGCCGCGCGGGCATGAGCATCCATTGGAAATCCTTGCGCCGCCAAATCCGCTTGGTTGGGCGGGTTGAGCGCTTGCCTGATCATGTTTCTGATGAATATTACGCTAGCCGGCCTTATGGAAGCCGCATTGGTGCATGGGCCTCAAAACAATCCCAGCCTTTGGCTAGCCGTGAAGATTTGATTGCCAGAGTCAGCCAGACAGAAGCGGATTACCCGGAAAATACACCACGTCCACCTTTCTGGGGTGGGTATCGGCTTATACCGCATGAGATAGAGTTCTGGCATGATGGGGCGTCACGGCTTCATGACCGTTTCTGCTTTCGCTTAAAAAAGCCTGACCAACCCTCATCGGGATGGGATATCCAGCGTCTCTATCCCTAGGCGAGTGGTAGTTATTGCTCTCACCGTTAAGGGGGCCATTATTGACCGGATTATGTCGTTTGCCGGATGCTTTCCTGCTATGATTTTTCTATAATGCGCCAGCAGTTAAAAAAGCTAAACAGTTGGAGATCAATATCATGAATAGTCATGCACGCGCGGTTGTTATCGGTGGAGGAGTGGTTGGGGTATCTATGCTTTACCACCTTGCCAAAAAAGGCTGGACAGATTCTGTTTTGATCGAACGCAAGGAATTGACGTCTGGCTCAACATGGCACGCCGCGGGCCTCTTGCCATTGTTTAATATGTCCTATTCTGTTGGTCAGGTGCATAAATATTCAGTCAAATTTTACCAGGAACTGGAAAAAGAAACGGGCATGAATGTCGGTTTTCGCAAAGTTTCTAATGTTCGTCTTGCCAGCAAGGCTGATCGCTGGGATGAATACATGCAATATGCTGGTGTCGCTGATACCATTGGTATTGATGTCAGACGGCTTACCCCGGAACAGGTCAAAGAAGTTTGGCCTATGTGCAACACCGAAGGTCTGCTAGGTGCCATTCAGCACCCTGAAGATGGGTATATTCAGCCCGCTGATCTAACCCAAGCCATGGCTAAGGGCGCGCGTGATAGAGGCGCAAAAATTCATCGCAATACCACAGTTCAGGCCATTCATCGCACCCCATCAGGGGAATGGGAAGTGGTTACCGATAAAGGCACCATCACTTGTGAACATGTGGTGTCATGTTCAGGCAATTTTGCCCGCAAAACAGGGGCGATGGTAGGATTAAATATTCCAGTAATTCCCGTTGAGCATCAATATATCGTTACTGAAGCTCATCCAGAGATCAAAGCTCGTCATTCTGATGGACTGCCAGAAATGGGCGTGTTGCGTGACAGTGATAATGGTTGGTATATGCGCGAAGAAGCAGGAGGCTTGATCCTGGGCCCATATGAACACGGCGCGCCAGCCTGTTATGTCAAAGGCCCAAGTGAAGACAGCGAATATGAGCTTTTCCAAGAAGATTTGGAACGGATTGAGCAGCATATTGAAAGTGCGATGTTCCGTGTTCCAGCTTTTGGTGAGGTTGGCGTTAAGCGTGTCTATAATGGCGCGATTGCTTATACTCCGGATGGCAACCCTATTATTGGTCCTGCGCCGGGATTAAAAAACTTCTGGCTTAGTGAAGGACACTCTTTTGGCGTCACTGCCGCAGGTGGGGCAGGTTGGCAGTTAGCGGAATGGATTGTTGAAGGTGAGCCAACCATTGATATGTCTGGTGTTGATCCAAGGCGTTATGGCAATTATGCCACCGAAAGCTATTTGATCGAAAAGAACGAAGAAGCCTACGCGAATGTCTTTACCATCCACTTCCCCGATGAGGAGCGCGAAGGCGCAAGACCCTTACGGACAGCACCATGCTATGATCGCTTAAAAGCGCTGGGTGCAGTGTTCGGGGCAAAGTTTGGCTGGGAACGTGCCAATTGGTTTGCTCCTGAAGGCGTGGCTCAAGAAGACCATTGGTCGTTCCGCCGCTCAGAATGGTTCAAACATATCGGCAATGAGGTTCGCAATACGACGGAAAATGTTGGACTTCTTGATATGTCTGCTTTTGCCAAAGCAAGGGTTTCTGGGCCAGGGGCAGAGGCGTTTCTTGATCGGCTGATCGCTAACCGTGTGCCAAAGAAAGTTGGCCGGGTTAATCTCTGTCATGCGCTATCTTATAGTGGTGGTGTCCATTCGGAATACACGATCATTCGCGAATCTGATCAGAGTTTTTATGTGGTATCCGCAGGTGCGCTTCAGTCAGTTGACCATGATTGGATGCGAAAGCATATGCCTGAAGATGGCAGTGTTCAGCTAACCAATATTACAAATGCTATGGGTGTTCTGGTGGTAGCGGGGCCGAATTCGCGTCAACTGATGGAACGGGTCAGCCCACGTTTTGATTTTTCTAATGACGCCTTTCCTTGGCTAACCTCGCGCTGGATTGATGTCGGTCATGCCCCATCACTTGCTGCGCGTGTCAACTATGTTGGCGAGCTTGGCTGGGAATTGCATCACCCCATCGAATATCAGAATCATATCTTTGATCATCTGATGGAAGCAGGGGCGGATCTGGGCATAAAGCCGTTTGGTATTCGGGCTATGGATTCGATGCGAATGGAAAAAAGCTATCGGATGATGGGGACGGAATTATCAATTGAATACGCGGCTCTTGAATCTAAGCTGGATCGATTTGTCCATCTCAACAAAGGGGATTTCATTGGTCGTGATGCGCTGGTGAAATGGCAGGAAAAAGGTTTCGCCAATGAGCTTGTGACTATCCGAATTGATAATATTAAGGATACGGATGTGATTGGTGGCAATCCTCTTTACCATGATGGTAAGATGGTTGGCCGTGCCACTTCTGGCAACTATGGCTTCCGTGTGGAACAGTCGCTGGCGATGGGTATGGTACCGCCAGCACTAGCAAGTGTTGGAACCGCATTTGAAATTGAAATCCTGGGTGAGCGTTATCCGGCAGTCATTGTTGAAGAAAGCCCATTTGATCCGGACAATTTGAGATTAAGAGCCTAAAGCCCACTAACCATGAAAAGCAATGAGGGATATTATGTCTGAAGACGCATCAACTGAAAAACGTGGCCGCAAAGGTGGTGGACGTGATGCCCGCCGGACCGCACGAAGTGGCGGCGGCATGAAAATGTCTGCTCCATATCTCATCCGTAAGGTGCCACTCTATGATATTCTGTCTGATGAAGGGGCGGAAATCATTGAGAACAACGCCGAAACTATCCTTGAAGAGGTTGGGATTGAGTTCAAAGATGATCCTGAGGCCCTTGAAATTCTCAAGGAACATGGGGCGGATGTTAAAGGCCAGCGTGTGCATTTTCCGCGTGGCCTTTGCCGTGAATATTGTAAAAAGGCACCGTCTCAATTCACCCAATATGCGCGTAATCCTGACCGTTCGGTAGAAATTGGGGGCAATAATACGGTTTTTGCCCCGGTTTATGGACCGCCATTTGTTCGTGATCTTGAAAATGAACGGCGTTATGCCACTATCGAAGATTTCCGGAATTTCATCAAACTGGCTTATATGTTGCCAGGTTTGCACCATTCTGGTGGGACAATTTGTGAACCGGTTGATTTGCCAGTACCCAAACGCCATCTGGAAATGGTTTATAGCCACATTAAATATTCGGATAAGCCGTTTATGGGTTCGGTGACCGCGGCAAGCCGGGCGCAGGACACAGTGGAAATGGCCAAAATTCTATTTGGTGCCGATTTCCTAGATCAAAACAATGTTTTGGTCAGCTTGATTAATGCCAATTCGCCAATGACATGGGATGATACCATGCTTGGTGCGCTTAAGATTTATGCGCGTCATGGTCAGGCGGTAATGCTGTCACCATTTATTTTGGCAGGTGCGATGTCACCAGTATCGGTTGCAGGTACCTTGGCTCAGACCCTTGCTGAAGCGATGAGTGGTATTGCCTTTGCCCAGATGGTGAAACCGGGTGCGCCGGTGATTTTTGGATCATTCGCTAGTTCAATGTCGATGCAAACAGGGGCACCAACTTTTGGTACACCTGAACCTGCATTGGTGCTGAATGGATGTGCAAAACTAGCGCGGCGATTGAATGTTCCGTTTCGTTCTGGCGGATCTCTAACAGCGGCAAAAACTGTTGACGCACAAGCGGCTTATGAATCCACTTATACCCTGCTTCCTGCGGTGACTAGCGGCGTTAATTTTATGCTTCATGCTGCTGGTTGGATGGAAGGCGGGTTAGTATCTGATTACCGGAAATTGGTATTAGATGCTGATCAGTTATCAATGATGCAACGCATGGTTGGGGGTATTGATCTTTCTGAAAATGGTCAGGCTATGGATGCGATCCGCGAAACTGGCCCTGGTCAGCACTTCCTTGGGTCAAGTCATACGCAAGCGAATTTTGAAGATGCGTTCTGGCGTTCTGAGCTTGCGGATTATACAACCTTTGAGCAGTGGAGTTCCGAGGGCAGCATCGAAAGCGCGAAAAGGGCAGAAAATCGCGTTCGAAAGATGCTAACGCAATATGAAGCGCCTGCGCTAGACCCAGTGATTGACGAGGCTCTCATTGCCTATAAGTCAAAGCGCATGGAAGAGTTGCCAGATAGTGAATTCTAAGGATATTGGGATTTAATCTGTTATCAGGCAAAGAAAAAACACGCAATTCCGTCCTGTTATGATCTGATGGGATCACCCCAAAGGATCAGGCAGGACGGTATTCTACCCCGTATTCCACCCCAGAATCGACCAGAAGCGCCACGAGATAAGGCATAAAACTGGAGCGACCAACCAAGGTGATCTGATCATCCGCGTTAGCCAAGAGGATAACGCCAGCATGGCCGAATATGGTTTGTGCAGCATCACCAGCCTTAAAGCTAGAGCGATCCAAATCAATGGCGCAATGTTTTGCCAACAGATCGCGGCAAGCTTTACCACTAATATTCAGGACACCCATGGCACTGCTAACCTCTGTGGTTGCGATATGACCAGCATTAGCGGTTTCAAGGGCGGCTGTGATCGTGCTAGACGTGCCTGCTTCGGACATGATCAGCCATTCATCCGGCCCTAAGCAGACAATAGCCCGGTCACCAGATTTCAGAAATTGATTAGCAGCAGCCAATCCGTTACCTGCTAATTTTTTTAAGATCGCACTGATTTTGCGATTGTCACGTTGACACCGCAGATTGATTAAATCCATAGGCCCTGCGTCACGGATGATAACTTTGCCTGGCGAACCCTTTGGGGTTTCATGACTTTGTGCAGGAATGTCAGCAAGGGCTGACTGGCCGGGTAATACGGCAGAACTAACCATTGATCCGATCTCCTTTCGGGTCATAAAATACGGTGTCTGTGATCACAGCTTTGATAGGCTTGCGGCCATCAATCATAGGGAACCAGACGGTCTGGCCTTTCATGGCATGGCCGCCCTTCAGCAAGGCCATAGCTATTGAATGGCCGAGATTAGGTGAGAAATACGATGATGTGACTTGCCCTAGCATATCCATTGGATAAGGCTGGTTTGGGTCAAGCACAGCATGCGCACCCTCTGGAATTACCACCTTGGGGTCTTCTGTTTTCAGGCCTACCAGTTGTTTACGGTTGGTCAGAGCCATACTTGCTCTTTCCAAAGCTCGCTTGCCGATAAAATCCGATTTCTTCTTAGAGACAATCCAGCTCATCCCCAGATCATGAGGATTAACCGATCCATCAGTTTCCTGTCCGACAATGATAAAACCTTTCTCAGCACGCAAAACGTGCATCGCCTCTGTTCCATATGGGGTAAGGCCAAAAGGCTCACCTGATTGCATCAGATGCCGCCACAACGCTAATCCGTGTCTAGCTTTGATATTGATCTCAAAGCTGAGCTCACCGGTAAAGGAAATCCGGAAGATGCGAACAGGCAAGCCTGCCAAAGTGGCATCCTGAAAGGTCATGAAGGGGAAGTCCGCATCATTAAGAGAAACGGAACATCCTGCTGCTTCTAAGATTTTGCGAGCATTAGGGCCGGAAACTGTTGCCACTGACCATTCTTCGGTCACACTGGTCAGATAAACCTCTAATTCAGGCCATTCGGTCTGAAGCCATTCTTCTAACCAAGCTAATACCCCAGCGGCGCCGCCGGTGGTTGTGGTCATGTGAAAGTGGTTTTCCCCTAACCTTGTGGTTACCCCGTCATCCATGACCATGCCATCATCTTTTAGCATCAGTCCATAACGGCATGATCCAACCTTTAGCGATGTCCAAGCATTCGTATAGATACGGTTAAGAAACTCTGCCGCATCTTTGCCGCGGATATCGATTTTGCCAAGGGTAGATGCGTCAAGGATACCTGCGTGGGAACGCGCGGCTTTGACTTCGCGTGTCACAGCCTGATCCATGGTTTCATTACCTTTGGGATAATACCAAGCGCGCATCCACTGGCCAACATGTTCATATTTGGCGTTATGGTTGCGGTGCCAGCCATCCATACGGGTTAGGCGTTCAGTATCAAATAACCCCTTAATTTCTCGACCAGCAATTGTACCAAATGTGGTTGGAGTATAGGGATATCGGAAAGTGGTCGTGCCAACATCGGGAATAGGTTTGCCCAACTGATCTGACAGAATGCCCAAGGCGTTGATATTTGACATTTTGCCCTGATCGGTAGCCATGCCATTGGTGGTGTAGCGTTTGACATGTTCAACCGAATGATACCCCTCGCGCACGGCCAGTTTAATATCGCTGGCGGTGACATCATTTTGGAAATCAACAAAGGCCTTTGGCTCTTGCCCGGGGACAGCGTCACTAGGCATTTTCCATAACACATGAGGTCGCATCACAGAGTCGGGTTCGCTTACCTCTGGCAAAGCAGCAGGTTTAGCTTTGTGACCAGCAGCAGAAGCGGCATCTGCGCCAGCTTTTGCACCATCCTGCATGGCATCAGCAACGCCAAAAATGCCATTGCATCCACCCACACAAATCGCGGCCTCATGATATTCAGAAGGACGGAAACAGACTTGTTGTTCATCCCAACGGATCTTCCCTCGCGCTTGTGAGTGTAAGTTCACCACAGGGGTGAAGCCACCAGACATCGCAACCAGATCCGCATCAAGATAAAAGGGCTGGCCTGTGACTTGCCCTGTCGCGGGATTAATTGCCGCAATTTTAATTGAACCAACATGGCGAGTGCCTTTGGCATCAAGGACAGCATGACCATTATGAACCGTGATCCCAGCCTGCATCACCTGACTGACCAAAACTGAGGAAGGGGCAGGCCGTTGATCGACTACCGCGGCTACTTTTACCCCAGCATGGTGAAGCGCTAAGGCCGTTTTATAGGCATCATCATTGTTGGTATAAATGACTGCGCGGTGACCGGGGATAACAGCATAACGATTAATGTAACTGCGCACGGCACCAGCCATCATAACGCCGGGCTTATCATTGCCGCCAAACACTAAGGGCCTTTCGTGAACCCCTTGAGCCAGCACAACTTGCTGGGCGCGTATCTTCCATAGCCTTTGGCGGGGTAGATGCGCTGGGCGTTCTGACAAATGGTCACTGATTTTTTCGGCCAAGGTCAGAAAGTTTTGATCCATATAGCCAAAGCATTGTGTGCGTGAAAGCATGGTAACATTGCTTAGGCTGGCAAGTTCATTAATGGTGGCAGCAATCCATTTGCTTGCAGCTTTGCCATCAAGCTTGGTGTTGGTTTCGGATAGTATCCATCCCCCAAACTCAGCCCCTTCATCGACAATCATCACCCTTGCCCCAGAACGTCCAGCGCTAAGCGCCGCAGATAATCCGGCAACACCGCCGCCAACAATCAAGACATCCACATGTCGGTGGGTTTTTTCGTAGCGGTCAGGGTCATTATGGTCGCTTGCCGCTTTACCAAGACCAGCGGCGCGGCGGATCACAGGCTCATAGATATTTTTCCAGAACATCGCTGGAAACATAAAGGTCTTATAATAGAAACCAGCAGGAAACAGCCGCCCAATGACAGAATTAATCGCACCAATATCAAAGCCCAGCGAAGGCCAACGGTTTTGGCTTACGGCTTTCAGCCCGTCATAAAGGCTAACCTCTGTGGCGCGAATATTTGGGGCTTGATAGGCGCCATGACCAATTTGCATAAGTGCATTTGGCTCATCGTAACCGGCAGTAAGAATGCCTCTTGGACGGTGATATTTGAATGATCTTCCCACCAGATGAATGCCATTAGCCAACAGTGCAGAGGCAAGGGTATCGCCTTCATATCCCATTAATCGCTTGCCATCAAAAGTAAACTTTACAGGTTTTTTGCGATTGATATGACCGCCATCGGCCAGACGCATGTCACCCTGTTTTTTGGACATCCTGCTCATGCCTTGCCTCCTTTAACCGAAGAGGGTTTAGCCGCCGCTTCTGATGCGGTTTTGCGGCGCCATGATCCGGCATAAGCAGCTTTGCCAGCATCTGATTTTGGCAGGCTTCCCATGGGATAAATTTCCAGAAACGCATGGCTAACGGTGTCGCGCGCAGCATTAAACCATTTGCGGCATCCAGCATCGTGGCACCAGCGTTCCAAAAAAACCCCTTTCGGGTTATCACGCCAAAACAAGTATTCTGCGAACTCAGCATCAGTGATGCTATTTTCGGCAAGTGGGCGTGCGATATGGGCTTCTCCACCGCAGGAAAACTCCGTTTCGTCGCGGGGGCCGCAATGGGGGCAATCAATCAGCAACATGGCTTTCTATCACTCTTCTGTTTGATCTAGTGGGCAACGCCAGCCGCGCCATGCTCATCAATAAGCAGGCCAGTCTGAAAACGGTCAAGCGCGTAGGGGGCAGCGATCTTATTTGGCTGATCATTGGCAATCAGATCAGCAAACACATGACCAGAACCAGGTGTCGCCTTAAAGCCGCCAGTTCCCCAACCACAGTTAAAATAAAGCCCTTTGACATCAGTTTTAGAAATGATCGGTGAGGCGTCAGGGCAAGTATCAACAATCCCGCCCCAGTGCCGCAACATCCGCAAGCGTGATAAGATAGGGAATATCTCAACCGCGGCGGCAATCATATGTTCTGGCACAGGAAATGATCCTCGCTGGGCATAGGAATTGTATTTATCAACACCAGCACCAAGCACCATTTCGCCCTTGTCAGATTGGCTGATATACATATGCACGGCATTAGACATGATCACCGTGTCCAGTTCGGGCTTAATCGGCTCTGAAACCAGCGCCTGTAAAGGACGGCTAGCAATAGGCAGGCGAACATCTGCCATAGCGCCTAAGACAGAGCAATGCCCAGCCACAACACAGCCCACTTTAGGGGATTTGATAAAGCCTTTGGTGGTTTCGACACCTTCAATGCGATTCCCCTTCCGGCGCAGGCCAGTCACTTCGCAATTCTGGATAATATCAACGCCCAGGTCATCAGCCGCTCTGGCATAGCCCCACGCCACCGCATCATGACGCGCAGTGCCGCCACGGCGTTGCAAAAATCCACCCATTACCGGATAGCGGATTGATGGGTCGATATTGATCATAGGAACTAATTTTTTAATCTGATCAGGGTTCAAAACATCACTATCAATGCCGTTGAGCCTAATCGCATGCACTCGGCGAGACATTTCGCGCAACTCATGCCAGCTGTGGGCGATGGTCAAAACCCCGCGCTGGCTGAACATGAGGTTAAAGTTTAAGTCCTGGGTCAAGCCTTCCCATAGTTTAAGCGCATGGTCATAAATGGCCGCGCTTTCGTCCCACATATAGTTGGATCGAATGATGGTGGTGTTTCGCCCGGTGTTGCCGCCGCCCAGCCAACCTTTTTCCACCACAGCAATATTGGTCATGCGGTGAACCGCCGCCAGATAATATGCAGTAGCTAGACCATGACCACCGCCACCAATAATAATAGCGTCATAGGATTTCTTTGGCTCTGGGGAACGCCAAGCGCGCTGCCAGTCTTGATGATAGCTTCGTGCGTTCCGCAACAAAGAGAAAATCGAATATTTGGGTTTGCCGCCGGGTAATCTTCTTGCCCCACGATCAGGACTTTCAGCCATGGTCTGCCCCTTCTCAAGAAATCGTTATATGTTGGACTTAGCGATTATGCCAACAAAGTTATATTAACCTGTCTTGCTGACGACAGGTGATACTGCATCGCCGACACTTTAATCAACCCTTTTTTGTGATCAGCAAAGCGATTGCGCCTTTCCAGATCACTGTAGTCTTATCTTAATCTCATTTACAAATAGCGCTTGAGCCTAAAACAATTGCCTAAAGAGGAAAAAGAGAAATAGATGATGGCAAAGGTCAGGTTTTGATATTATGATTTCATAAATATTATTATCATAAGGGATTATCATGCCGGTCCATAACGCAATCGCAGATCAAGCTGAGGATATGTGCCAATGGCGTCATTATTTGCACAGCCACCCAGAATTGGCGTTTCAGGAACATAAAACCGCTGATTTTATCGCTGAAAAGCTCGAATCCTTTGGGGTTGAGGTGCATCGCGGTCTGGCAGGAACAGGGGTTGTTGGTGTTATTCGTGGACGCGGGGACAGCAAAAAGATGATTGGCTTAAGGGCAGATATTGACGCCCTCCCCATCCATGAGGAAAACACCTTTGACCATAAGTCTCAACATTCTGGTGTTATGCATGCCTGTGGTCATGATGGGCATACCGCAATGTTGTTAGGGGCGGCTAGGCATCTCGCAGAAAATCGAAATTTTGACGGTGATGTCGTTGTGATTTTTCAACCAGCCGAAGAGGATGGCGGCGGTGGCAAAGTGATGTTGGATGATGGGTTGCTGACGCAGTTTCCTGTTGATACCATCTGGGGTATGCATAACTGGCCTGGGCTTGATGTTGGGCAAGTGATGATCCATCGCGGCGCTTCAATGGCGGCGGCGGATAGTTTTGATATTAAACTCACGGGGCGTGGTGGTCATGCTGCGATGCCACATGAAACTGCCGATCCTATTTATGCAGCAGCGGCCTTGATTCAAGCTTTGCAATCGGTGGTTTCGCGGCGTTTGAATCCCTTTGATGCGGCAGTAGTTTCCATCACCCAATGTCATAGTGGTTTTACACATAATGTCATTCCAGATGAGGCGTTTATCCAAGGCACAGCTCGTTATTTCAACCCAGATCTAGGCAAGAAAATCCGTATTGATATGGAACAAATTATCAATCATGTGGCGTCTGCTCATGGCTGTTCGGCGCAATTTGACTGGATAGATGGTTATCCGCCAACGATTAATGATGCGGCGGCGGCGGAACGCGCGGCTTTGGCGGCGGCGGATGTTCTTGGGTCGGGGTCTGTGGTGATGGACCCACCACCGTCCATGGGGGCAGAGGATTTTTCATATATGCTAGATGCCCGACCGGGGGCCTATATCTGGCTTGGGGCAGGGCATCCTGGTGATGGCGCGATGCTTCATAATGCCCACTTTGATTTTAACGATGCGCTGTTACCCCTTGGCGCCAGTTACTGGGTATCATTGGTGGAACGCGAATTAGGAACAGGCGTTTAGCGCACTTTGACCAGATCGTTCCATCGGGTTGTATAAGACGGTGAGCGAAATTGCTGACGCATTTGCCATGATGGCTTGGCCGGGGCGTTGATGTTACGGCTTGGCATGACGCCTTCGCTGGCGTGAAAGAGCGTGCCGCGCCCCATCGCTGCGTTGACTTGATCCAGCATCGCCATTCGCCGACGGCTGGCGGCATTTTGGGCATTGTGGGATTTGGGGCTGTCCGGCAGATCAAGTCGCCATAGGCTTTTTTGTTCCCGGCCGTCACTCACCAGATCAGTCAGCATAACCCCAGCCTTGTGATAGCGAAAACCAGGGCGGTAAAGTTGCTGGATAGCCTTGGTGGCGGCGGCGATAAGGGTGCTGGTATCGGCAATGGGTTCATCAAACCGCATCAAGGCGGCGTTGCTATATTGGGGGTCTTGTTGGCGAAACCGATTGGTACGGATAAAAACATAAAGCCCTGCCGCTAGGCTTCGCTGTTTGCGAAGCTTTTCTGCGGCGCGGGCGGTATAGCTGGCGGCGGCTTCTTCTAGGCTGGCGCGGTCACTAATCAGGCGACCAAAACTGCGTGATGACATAATGTTCTGTTTTGCCTGTACGGTTTCAATATCAAGGCAAGAGCGTCCATTTAATTCATGCACGATGCGTTCACCTACTACTGATAGCGCCTTGCGGATTTGCCGTGGGTCAGCCTGCTGTAAGTCTAGCGCCGTGGTAATCCCTATCTCGCGTAAGCGTTGCCCCCAGCGTTTCGATATCCCCCAGATATCCTCAACCGCAATATCCCCCAGCACACGCGGCATCAAAACGGGATCAGTCATCATATAAACGCCATCACTGGCATATTTCTTTGCGATACGATTAGCCAGTTTAGCTAGCGTTTTCGTTGATGCTAGCCCCACTGAAACAGGAATGCCTGTCCATTGCCGGATCGCTTGCCGCATCTGGCGCATCTGTTCCGGGAGAAGAGCAGCATCACATCCGCTAAACCCAAGAAATGCCTCATCAATGGAATAAATTTCTACATCTGGCGTGAACTGGCTTAAGGATTCCATGACCCGGCCTGACATATCCCCATAAAGCGGATAATTCGATGAAAACACCTGCACCCTATGCTTTCGCATCATGGCGGTATATTCATGCACTGGGGCCCCCATGGGAATGCCTAGGGATTTTGCCTCATCTGATCGGGCAATGACACAGCCATCATTGTTAGACAGCACGACCACAGGCCGCCCCACCAGCGACGGATCAAAGACACGTTCACAAGAAACATAAAAATTATTGCAATCTACCAGCGCAAATAACATGGCTAAACGCTATGGATGACATTGGTCACAACCCCCCAAATCACCATATTATTTTCATCGGTGATGGGAATCGGATCGTAACGGTCATTTTCAGGCATGAGCATAGTTTGACCAGATTTATGGTGTAAGCGTTTGACGGTAAGTTGACCATCAATCGCGGCGATAACAATTTTGCCATGGCGGGCCTCAAGGCTACGATCCACTACCAAAATATCATCTTCGTGGATGCCAGCCTTGATCATGCTGTCACCACTTACCCGAACAAAAAATGTTGCCGCCGGATGTTTGATCAGATGATCGTTGAGATCAAGGCTGCCTTCAAGGTGGTCATCTGCTGGTGAGGGAAACCCTGCCGCCACGGCACAACTAAATATTGGCAAGGCCTGCCTGCCGCCTGTGGCAACATATTCCATTACCTCGTCAATCATGCTAACCGGCAAACGCACAGGCTTTGTGGCTTCGCCATAGCGCCCTTGACCTGTTGGTCGTCCTGCCCCGGGCCTGGCGCCGCCACGCCCTTTTTTAGGGATTGAGGTGAGGGATGATCCCTTTGATGCTGATGATGTTGTCATGATATTACCTGACTGATAAAGCTCATATTCTATATAATATTAGAATATTGTACTTTATTCAAATGTCAAGTAGGATGATCGCATCAAAACAAGCAGATCATTATCCGGATTGCTGAATTTCCGGAATCGCAACACAGGAAATGCCTTTGCGGAAAAGCTGAAGACAAGCTTGTCTGGCAATTGATTCATCAAAACCGTCAAAATGCACCTGCCAAAGGGTCAAGGTGCCATAGCGAATCTGGCGCAGATGCGCAGGTTGTTTAGAAAGGATGCTATTTGCGGCTTCACGGGCATCTCTGGCGGCGCGGTGGGCGCTGGCTTGGCGTTCATAACTGCCAACTTGGATACCCCAACTGATAATTTTGGTCTCTTTCACCGGAACAGGATCAGCAAGTTCAGGCCGTGCCGGCGGTACGGATACCGCAACAGCCAATTCCCCTGATGCGTTATCTCGGCTGACTGTCAGGACATTAGGTTTTGGCGGTGGCGGCGCAACGGCGGTTGGGGCAGAGGGTTTCTTTTGGGGCACAAGGGTGGTTTCGGCATATTGCGGAATACGCGCAAATTGTTTATCCAGCAAATGGACCATATGCTGATCGCGTGATCGGCCAGTACGACCCCCAAACACCACACCCACTAACCGGATGCCGCGGCGCTCCACGGTTGCCACCAGATTAAAGCCAGAGGCACTGATGTAACCGGTTTTGATACCATCTGTGCCAGAATAACTGCTGAGAAGGGTATTATGGTTTTTGAAGCGGCGACCATTATATTCAAAGGATTTGGTTTTGAAGAGATGGAAGTAATGGGGAAAATCGCGCCGGATCGCAATGGCGAGTTTTGCCATATCACGTGCGGTTGATTTCTGTTGCGAATGCGGCAGGCCTGATGCGTTACGAAATGTTGTCTGACTCATCCCCAAGGCATGCGCCTTACGCGTCATTTTCTTGGCGAAGGCTCTTTCACTTTTACCTAAGTGTTCAGAGATCACGGTGGCGACATCATTGGCGGATTTGGTGATCAGAGCCATGATAGCATTTTCAACAGTAATATAACTTCCTGGCTTTAGACCTAGTTTTGAAGGTGAGCGGCTAGCCGCCAGTTTACTAACCTTCATTTTGGTATCCATCCGGACTTGGCCGTTATCCAGTGCCTCAAACAGCATATAAAGTGTCATGATTTTTGTCAGTGATGCGGGGTAAAGCTGTTTGTCAGCGTTGCGCGAATACATCACCTCGCCAGTGTTCTCGTTGACCACGATTGAGGCATATTTTGCCTGAGCCACAGAGCCTAACCCTGTCACTAGCGCGACAACCGCAATCATTAGAACGATGAGGCGTTTCATCACAAAACCTTAACTTGAGAATATCTGGAATTTCGTAAAACCATATCCTGATATGATACTAGCACAGACCGCCGTTCAGTCAACGTAACCTGAGGGATAATAACGTGGAAAACGGCACGAAAATTCAGATTAGAAATCATTGTAGGCAAAGAATGCCACGAATATGACCTTTTCATGAAAAACTGTGAGAAAATGAGTAGATTTTTCATCCAAGGGTCTTTCATTACGGAAAAATATGATCATATAATTCACTATGGAAACACATCACAACATTATGCAACAGCTATGCCACCACGATGCGGTTTTGTCGCAAACGCGGATGTCATCCAATGATGATCAGGATAGCAAAAAACCAAGCGATGTTACCGTTCTGGAAACAAAGCCAAAAATCAAAAGGCCATCATTGTATAAAGTGATTATGCTGAATGATGATTTCACGCCAATGGAATTCGTCATTCATGTGTTGCAGTTATATTTTCGCAAATCTCAAGATGAAGCCACCCAGATCATGCTCCATGTGCATCAGCGCGGGGTCGGTGTTTGTGGGCTTTATACTTATGAGGTAGCCGAAACCAAGGCCTCACAGGTCATGGACTTAGCACGTAAAAATCAACACCCCTTGCAGCTTCAGTTGGAAAAGGAATAACCTCATGCTCTCACAAGAACTTGAAGAAACCCTGAAACGCGCAATGGGACTTGCCGCTAAAAAGGGGCATGAATATGCGACACTCGAACATCTCTTATTTGCTCTGACCGAAGATAACGATGCGCTTGAGGTGCTGAGTGCTTGTAATGCGGATATTGATGATCTGCGTCAGAATCTGATGCTTCATATTGAACAATCGCTTGAGGCGATACAGGATGAACGCATTGAAACACGCCCAACTAACGGTTTTCAGCGAGTTTTGCAACGCGCCGTAATCCATACCCAATCTTCAAATCGTGAACGCGCGACAGGGGCAAATGTTCTGGTTGCTATGTTTGCCGAGCGTGAAAGCCATGCTGTCTGGCTTTTGAATCAGCAGGATATCAATCGCATTGATGTGGTCAGTTATTTGAGCCATGGGATCGCTAAAAATCCAGCATTCAATAATGAGGGTGAAGGCGTTGACGGGGCTGATCTCAAAGAAGATGAGGTCAACAAAAAAGAAGATGCGCTTACCGCCTATGCGGTTAATCTGAATGAAAAGGCCAAAAGCGGTAAGATTGATCCTCTGATCGGACGACAAAAAGAGGTTGATCGCACTATCCAAGTGCTGTGCCGACGGACGAAAAATAACCCCTTACTTGTTGGTGATAGCGGTGTTGGCAAAACGGCCATTGCCGAAGGGCTGGCCCGCAAGATCGTTGAAAAGGCTGTGCCAGAGGTTCTAGAGGGTGCCACTATTTATTCCCTTGATATGGGGGCTTTGCTAGCTGGTACGCGTTACCGCGGCGATTTTGAAGAACGGCTTAAGGCGGTTATGAAACAGGTGGCCAAAAACGATCAGGCTATTCTTTTCATTGATGAAATTCATACCATCATCGGGGCCGGTGCGACCAGCGGCGGTGCCATGGATGCATCAAATCTCTTAAAGCCAGCGCTTCAAGAAGGTAGCCTTAGATGCGTGGGGTCAACAACCTATAAGGAGTTTCGGGGGTGGTTCGAAAAAGATCGGGCGCTATCCCGGCGTTTCCAGAAAATCGATGTGAATGAGCCAACAGTGGCTGATACCATTAAAATTCTCGGCGGTCTGAAATCCCAATATGAAGACCATCATGATGTTCGTTTTACAATGGCGGCGCTGAAATCAGCAGTGGAATTATCTGCCCGTTATATTACTGACCGTAAATTGCCGGATAAAGCGATTGATGTGATTGATGAGGCAGCAGCAGCCCAAATGCTTCTTCCTCCTTCGCGGCGGCGTAAGGTAATCGGTGAAAAAGAGATTGAAAACACCATTTCCAGCATGGCGCGAATCCCACCGCGTACAGTGAACCGTGATGATCGCGCCGCTTTAGCCAGTTTAGAGACAGATTTGCACCGTATGGTTTATGGCCAGGACGAAGCTATTGTTGCCCTTGCCTCTGCGATCAAATTGGCCAGAGCAGGACTTAGGGAAAAGGAAAAGCCTGTTGGCAACTACCTCTTTAGTGGCCCAACCGGGGTTGGTAAGACAGAGGCCGCGCGGCAATTATCTGAATCCCTAGGCATTAAGTTAATCCGTTTTGATATGTCCGAATACATGGAACGCCATTCGGTGTCGCGTCTTATTGGTGCCCCTCCAGGGTATGTTGGCTTTGATCAGGGCGGTCTTTTGACCGATGCTGTGGATCAGCATCCTCATGCTGTGTTGTTGTTGGATGAGATTGAAAAAGCCCATCCTGATATCTTTAATCTGTTGTTGCAGGTGATGGATAATGGGCGTCTAACTGATCACAATGGCAAGACTATTGATTTCCGTAATGTCATCATCATCATGACAACAAATGCTGGCGCCAGTGAATTAAGCAAGCAGGCTATCGGGTTTGGTCGTGATCGGCGTGATGGCGCAGCGACAGAGGCTATCGAGCGAACCTTTTCGCCAGAGTTTCGTAACCGGCTTGATGCAATCATTAATTTTGCCGCACTTGCCCCTGAAACAGTGCGCAAAGTGGTGGATAAGTTTATCATGCAACTCGAAGCACAGCTTGCGGATCGCGGGGTCAGCATTAGCCTTACTGATGCGGCGCGTGACTGGCTGGCTGAACGCGGGTACGAACCAGCATATGGGGCAAGACCTCTAGCTAGGGT
This sequence comes from Pseudomonadota bacterium, assembly GCA_027593125.1. Taxonomy (GTDB): domain Bacteria; phylum Pseudomonadota; class Alphaproteobacteria; order Puniceispirillales; family UBA1172; genus UBA12202. The sequence goes on from JAQCJL010000003.1 coordinate 27,424, forward strand.
CGTCCAGGAACATGTCAAAAAACCTCTATCAGAAGAGTTATTGTTTGGGCGTCTGGTTGATGGGGGTTCGGTTGTTGTTGACGCGGATAAAGCTGATAAGGACGGGCATATTTCACGTTTGACGGTCAAAGTGGCAAAAGAGGATGCTTCTCGGAAAACCCGATCTGCTAAACCGCGCAAGACGCAAAAGAAAAAATCAGGGTCGGTGGAAACTGCCAGCTAGGGTATTGTGCCGGCCATTCTTTTGGTTTAAGTGGCGGCCTTATAGGGCATCCACCCGATAAGCTCTTGTCGTTCACGGGCAACATGTCTGGCCTCTTTTGCCGTAAAATCCTTTACCGCGTTATGAAAGCCGGGATCAGTCATGTGATGGACGGAATAGGTCGGGACAGGTTCATACCCTCGTTGCACTTTGTGTAGGCCTTGTGCCCCTGCTTCAACCTTTTTAAGGCCATTGGCAATAGCATAAGAAATGGCTTGATAATAGCAGGTCTCAAAATGCAGGAATGGGATATCGACAATACTGCCCCAGTTGCGCCCATAAAGCGTATCCTTGCCAACAAAATTAATTGCCCCTGCCACAGGCTTACCCTCATGATTTGCGATAACAAGCAGTATGTGCTCACGCATGGTCTGATGAATGTGGTCAAAAAACCCACGTGTTAGATACGCGCCGCCCCATTTGCGATCAATTGTTGCCAGATAAAAATCATAAAAGGCATCCCAGTGATGGGTTTTCAAATCTTCTCCACGCAACAGATCAAAGCTAAGGCCAGCATCGCTAATGTCGCGGCGTTCACGCTTTATAGCTTTACGCTTGCGTGAAGAAAGGGTGCTAAGAAAATCTTCAAAATCATCATAGCCGCGGTTATGCCAGTGGAACTGCATTCCCTCACGGCTAATCCATGCGCTTTGTTGCGGCGTTGTCAGATGATCGTGTTCATCTTTAGTCAGAAAAGTCATATGCACGGAGGAAAGCCCCAGTTGGCTTGCGCTGGCGAGGGCAGCTTCAGCTAAGGCGGTTTCAGCACGGGGTTTTGTTACCATATCAAGATCTGGGTCAACCAAAAGCCTCCGTCCCGGAACCGGAGTAAAGGGGATGCCAATTTGCGCCTTAGGGTAGTATTGCCCCCCTGCACGCGCCCAAGCATCAGCCCATGCGTGATCAAACACATATTCCCCATAGGAATGCGATTTAAGATATAGCGGCAGAACCCCCACGATTTTGCCTGTCTGGTCTTTTAACACCAAATGTCGTGGTGCCCAGCCGCTGCTATTGCTGGCTGAGCCACTTTCCTCAAGGGCGGTGAAAAAAGCATGGCTGATTAACGGTTCACCAGAACCAGCACAGCGATCCCAGTGTTTTTCTGGGATTGCTGATATCGAATTCACCATTTCTGCCGTCCAGCCCAGATTAGGGCTGTTGGCAGAGTCTGATAAGGCAGGGTTGCTTGGGGTCAGGTCATCATCCATAACTACCATATTGGGGCAGATGATGCCGGAAGCAATACCCTTAATCAGGCGATTTCAAAAATACCTTCAATCTCAACCAAACAGCCAAGAGGAAGCGCATTGGTGCCTACGGCAAAACGGGCATGACGGCCAATATCGCCAAACACATCAACCATCATGTTTGACGCCATATTGATAACTTGGGGTTGTGCCTTGAAATCAGCAGTACAAGCCACAAAACCGCCAAGTTTAACCACACGAGTTACCCGATCAAGATCACCACCGGTAGCAGCTTTCAGCTGAGACAAAAGGTTAATCGCACATTTACGCGCTTCACCTTCGGCATCATCTTGAGTCATGGTGCCATCACCGATAGCCCCTGTCTTTTCAATCTTGCCATCGACCATCGGAACCTGACCTGAAATGAAAACCAGATTCCCACTAATCACATAAGGGATATAGTTTGCCGCAGGTGCCGGGGCGTCGGGAAGGGTAATGCCTAATTCTTTTAGGCGCTGATCAATTTTTCCTGACATGTCTTCTCCTGTCATAAAAGGATTTTGGATAGAGGTTTCCGGTTTAGCTGCAACCCGTGGTCGACCCGCAAGTGTTACATTTCAAGCAAGTGCCATTGCGAACCAAGGTGAAGTTTCCACATTCGTTACAATTCTCACCTTCGTAACCTTGCATACGAGCTTGCTGAACCTGTGATGCCACTTTACTTGTGCTTCCTGCGCTTGCACCGGTGCTGGTACTAACCGCGCCTTGGGCCCTGGTGGCTGACACACTGGTATCATCGGCTGACATGGTGGTCTGGCCATCGGTGCCGGTTCCGTGCAAAAGCACAATGTTACGGTTGCGAACAAAACCGGTGCTGACCGTGGAGTGAGCCAGTTCAGATTGGTCTTCGCCAGACCCCATGGCGTCCATCGCCAGATCATCTGCATTAACATGACCAAGATCCGCACGATCCAGATAGGAAATAGCAAGTTCGCGGAAGATATAATCCAGAATAGAGGAAGACATCTTAATCAGATCGTTCCCTTGTACCATACCTTGGGGTTCAAACCGGGTAAAGGTAAAGGCTTCAACAAACTCTTCCAATGGCACGCCATATTGCAAGCCAATGGATACAGCGATAGCAAAGTTGTTCATCAGTGAACGGAATGCCGCGCCTTCCTTATGCATATCAATAAACAATTCCCCAAGCTTGCCGTCTTCATATTCGCCTGTCCGAAGATAGACTTTATGACCGCCAACAATGGCTTTCTGGGTATACCCTTTGCGGCGATCAGGCAGACGCTGGCGTGAAGCGACATAACGCTCAATAATCTTTTCTACCACTTTGGTTGTTTGTGCGGCAGGGGCAATGGCGTCATCATCCATCTCAAGGTCTTCATCATCAACAAGGCTGGCTGAAAGTGGCTGGCTTAGCTTGGAGCCATCACGATAAAGCGCATTAGCCTTAAGCCCAAGTTTCCAAGACAGCATATAAGCCGCGCCGCAATCTTCAACTGTGGCTTCGTTTGGCATATTGATGGTTTTGGAAATTGCACCAGAGATAAACGGCTGAGCGGCGGCCATCATGGTGATGTGGCTATCCACGCTCAAGAAACGCTTGCCAATACGGCCACAAGGGTTGGCGCAATCAAATACAGGCAAATGCTCATCTTTGAGGTGTGGAGCACCTTCAAGGGTCATAGAACCACAAACATGGGTGTTGGCGTGTTCAATCTCATCCTTGCTAAAGCCAAGATGGGCAAGCATATCAAAGCTGAAATCATTAAGCTGTGCGTCTGTTAACCCAAGGGTGTTCTTGCAGAAATCATCACCAAGGCTGAAGCGGTTGATAGCAAACTTAATATCAAACGCAGATTTCAGAGCCTTATTAAGATCAGCAATAATCTGGTCGGTAAAGCCTTTTGCTTTCAGCGCAGAAAGGCTAATAGACTGGCACTGATCAAGCGACCCATGACCAACGGCATAACGAATGATGTCGTCAATTTGGCTTTGCTCATAACCAAGATTTTCCAATGCTTCTGGCACAACGCGGTTGATGATTTTGAAATAGCCGCCGCCAGCCAGTTTTTTGAACTTAACGATAGCAAAATCAGGCTCAATCCCTGTGGTGTCACAATCCATGACCAACCCAATCGTGCCTGTTGGTGCGATCACAGTGGTCTGGGCATTACGATAACCATGAGTTTCCCCAAGGCTAAGCGCGTCATCCCATGCTTTTTTGGCAGCGGTGATGAGGTTGGCATCAGGGCAGTCATCCGCCTTGATCGGAACGGGCATGATCGAAAGCCCTTCATATCCGTCTGACTTGCCATGGGCGGCGTTGCGATGATTGCGGATCACGCGAAGCATATCTTTGGCATTTTCATCATAGCGTGGGAATGCCCCAAGCTCTTTGGCCATGCGTGCCGAGGTTGCGTAGGAAACGCCAGTCATGATCGCACTTAGGGCCGCGCAGATGGCGCGGGCTTCATCACTGTCATAGGAATAACCCGATGCCATAAGCAGGCCGCCAATATTGGCATAACCAAGACCAAGGGTGCGGTATTCATAGGACAGTTGAGCAATTTCCTTGGATGGGAATTGCGCCATCAGTACCGAGATTTCCAACGTAATGGTCCAGAGCTGAACCGCATATTCATAGGCGGTGATATCAAAGCGCTTATCCGCGTGGCGGAATTGCATCAGGTTAAGTGATGCGAGATTACAAGCGGTATCATCGAGGAACATATATTCAGAACACGGATTGGATGCATTAATCCGTCCACCTTGCGGGCAAGTGTGCCATTCATTAATGGTGGTGTCATATTGCAGACCTGGATCAGCACAGGCCCAAGCAGCATGGGCAATCTTTTCCCATAATTCTTTGGCGTTGATCCGGTCGCTGACCTTGCCGTCCGTCCGTCTGATCAATTCCCACTCACCATCATCGAGAACCTTTTGCAGAAAGTCATTGGTCACCCGAACTGAGTTGTTTGAGTTTTGGCCAGCCACCGTCAGATAAGCTTCGGAATCCCAGTCAGTGTCGTAAGTCTTAAAAGAGATTTCTGAGTAACCCTGTTGGGCAAACTGGATGACGCGCTGAATGTAATTTTCAGGGATCATTACCTTACGCGCGGCAATAATAGCCTTTTTCAGCGTCAGATTGATTTTAGGGTCAAAACGGTTTTCGCTCTCCCCTTCTGTGCAGGCTTTCATCACCGCATTCATGTGAATGCTAGCAAGCTTTGATCCTGTCACCAGGGCGGCAACTTTTTGTTCTTCCACCACTTTCCAGTCAACGTAATCAACAATATCAGGGTGGTCGATATCAACAGTCACCATTTTTGCGGCACGGCGTGTGGTGCCGCCTGATTTAATAGCACCAGCCGCCCGATCACCAATGCGCAAAAAGCTCATCAGACCAGAAGATTTGCCGCCACCGGCCAAAGGTTCACTTGACCCACGCAAAGAAGAAAAGTTGGTGCCAGTGCCTGAGCCATATTTGAACAATCTGGCCTCACGCACCCATAGGTCCATAATGCCACCATCATTGACCAGATCGTCCTTAATGGATTGGATAAAGCAGGCATGAGGCTGAGGGTGTTCATAAGCGGATTTTGACCGTGTCAGTTTGCCAGTTTCAAAATCGACATAATGATGGCCTTGCCCAGCACCATCAATACCATAGGCCCAATGCAGGCCAGTGTTGAACCACTGAGGGCTGTTCGGTGCCGCCATTTGGCGCGCTAACATATAACGCATTTCATCAAAATAGATGCGCGCATCATCCTCGGAAGAAAAATATCCGCCCTTCCATCCCCAATATGTCCATGTGCCAGCAAGACGGTCATAAACCTGCTTGGCCGACACCTCGCCAGTGTAGCGCTGATCTTCAGGGAGGGCTTTGAGCGCGGCTTCATCAGCGGTAGAACGCCACAACCATGACGGCACATTATTCTCTTCAACACGCTTCAGTTCTGCGGGAACGCCAGCTTTCCGAAAATATTTTTGAGCCAGAATATCACTCGCCACTTGTGAAAACTCAGTAGGCACCTCAACATTTTCTGCACGGAATACGATTGTTCCGTCAGGATTCTTAATTTCACTTGTAACGTGTGTCCACGCAATGCTGTCGTAGGGGCATTGATTTGCTGTGGTAAAGTGGCGAGTCAATTTCATAATGTATACCTTTGTTTATCAATTATAAGATCCGCACGGAGCATGAAATGTTCGGCGATTCGTTACTTAAGATCTATATGTTGTAGTTAAGATATAAATATGTACATGATGTTGGTGGTGGATAGCAATATCAAAATTTAACCATAATGTAAAAAAAGTTCTTGAAGAGAACGAATCACCAGAAATCTGCGCCTCTTTTACTGGCATTTAATCTGATGGTTGCGAAGAAAAAAAACACACAACCATAGCGCGAAAAAACATGATGCTTTTGGTCAGGGTAAGGGATGCTTTCATTGTCTAAATCTAGAACGTATGATCGGTGGTGGTGACTTCAATCGTTGCGAGACAGAACAATATCCGCTATGGATATAGTTGAATTATGATTTACGAGAAACTGGGTTTTTATCATGCATTTGCTTTCACGGTTAAACATCAGACTTCGCTCAAAACGAGTTGGTAAGGATGAGTTTGGGAATTGCTATTACGAATCTCGGAAAACCCGCAATAATGGTCGTCCGCGCCGTTATGTCATTTATAAAGGCATGCCAGAGGCGAGTAAGGTGCCAGCAGATTGGCATGGCTGGCTACACTATACTGAAAAAGATTTGCCCCCCGAAGGTGGTTACACCAAGCAGGCTTGGCAATTGCCGCATCAACCGAATTTGACTGGTACGATCCACGCTTATCGCCCAGCAGGGCATCTTTTGCGCTTGGGGCGTCGGCGCCAAGCGACAGGGGATTATCAGCCGTGGAAGCCGGAGTAATCAGCCATGCGTAACACCATAGAAATGGTAATGGGCGCAGTGGTTTTGATCATTGCTGGTGCCTTTCTGTGGCTTGCCCTATCGATCACCAATTTTAAGCCTAATGACACCATCACGGTTGAGGCAGTATTCGGCAAGATTGGCGATCTTAAGGTTGGGGATGATGTTCGTATTTCAGGCATAGCCATTGGCAGTGTATCTTCCACCCGGCTTGATCCCGAAATCTTTGATGCCTATGTCGAAATGGCTATTGATCCGTCTTATGCCATTCCGGATGATAGCGTTGTGCGCATCTCGTCAACGTCGCTTCTTGGTGGCAGTCATGTTGATGTCGTGCCGGGAAACTCTATGGATACGATTGCCGAAGGGCATGTGTTTTATAATACCCTTGACCCGATCAATCTGGCAGATTTGATTGGTAAAGCGGTGTTTTCCAGTGACCAGACAGGTGAGTAGCGTGCGCGGATCGGGCATCTCTGTTTCCTTTCTGGCTTTATTCATGTTCTTATCTGCCCTCGTCTTTGCTGCTGGTGAGGCGTCTGCCAATCAAGGGGATTGGCGCAATGGCGAACGCGCAAGGCTTCAAACCCTAGATAAAATCACCGCGCGGATTTCTACCATTGATGTCCCAATAGGGGTCACTACCCGATTTGGCACGCTGGAACTTTATGTCCATGCTTGTAATTTTCGTCCTCCGGATCAACCGCCGGATCACGCCGCTTTGATTGAAATCCGATCAGTAGATTACGGCGGTAAGGTGACTGAAATGCCTATTTTTATGGGTTGGATGTTTGCTTCATCCCCGGCGATTAGTGGGCTTGAACATCCGGTTTATGATATCACTGTGTTGTCCTGTAACAACTGATCAAGCATTGCCGTAGGATCATCATCTTGTGGAAATTGCGCTGATGCCTGAAGGGCAGACCGAAGGCGTTCATGAAAATCTTGCCGCGGAATTTCCACACACCCAAATTGCACCAGATGTGGGTTGATGAACTGCGTGTCAAATAAGGTAAAACCCCCATAGCGGAGACGCGCCATCAGATGAAGCAAGGCCAGTTTAGACGCATTGCTGACACGGCTAAACATAGATTCGCCAAAAAACGCTCCTGCTAACGCGACCCCATATATGCCACCAACAAGTTGTGGTGAGGTCTCCGTATCATCTTGCCAGACCTCAAGGGAATGTGCAAAACCAAGCTTATGCAAAGCACAGTAAAGCTGACGGATTTGGGGATTGATCCAAGTATCGGTGCGCTGATCTGTAATTTCGCGACACCCGTCAATAACCTCAGCAAAGGCTTGATTAGCGGTTACACGCAAAGGGGAACGGCGAATTAATCGGCGTGCAGAACGGCTGAGATGAGGGGGATGAAGAGGGATAATGCCGCGCTGTTCTGGATCAACAAAAAAGATGCGCTCATCATCATGGCTTTCTGCCATCGGGAAAACCCCTAGCGCATAGGATTTGATCAGGGTTTCTGGCGAAAAGTGATACATATGCCTATTTTGCCGATGATGCAAAACACTGGCAAGGGCTGTTATGCTTTGCTGTTATCAGCGTCTTTGCTTGCTTCTAGGTTTGGCAGGAATTTTTCTTCTAGCCAACGGATTGAATAATTCCCTAAGGCGATATCCGTATCTTTAGCTAGCAAGCGATGCAGATCAAGCGAAGTGGGCATAGGTGAAATAATGGTTTCATCAAGCGCACGTTGCAATCGCGCCAAACAATGTGCCCGATCATCCCCATGAACAATGATTTTGGCAATCAGGCTGTCATAATCGGATGGGATGCGGTAGCCGGAATAAAGAAAACTGTCGACCCGAACGCCGGGGCCGCCAGGGGCGTGAAAATCACTTACTTTGCCCGGAGTTGGCATAAAGGTGGTGGGATGTTCGGCATTGATGCGGCATTCAATAGCATGACCATTGAACTGCACATCCTCTTGCTGGAAGGATAAGGGCAGTCCAGCGGCAATACGAATTTGTTCTACTACCAGATCAATACCGGTGATTGCCTCCGTAATCGGGTGTTCAACCTGCAATCTTGTGTTCATTTCAATGAAAAAGAATTCTCCATTTTCATAGAGAAACTCCATTGTTCCAAGCCCAAGGTAACCCATGGCACGAGTGGCATCCGCAGCGATACGGCCAATATGATCACGTTCATCAGGTGTCAAAGCAGGTGAGGGGGCCTCTTCGAGTAATTTTTGATGGCGACGCTGGACGGAACATTCGCGTTCACCCAGATGAGCAACATTTCCATGAGCATCTGCAATCACTTGTATCTCAATATGCCTTGGATTGCCGAGATAACGTTCTAGATACACCGTGTCATCACCAAAGGCGGCTTTTGCCTCGCTTCGTGCAGATGAAAATGCTTCAGACAAATTATCTTCGGTATTCGCCACTTTCATGCCACGCCCACCGCCACCAGAGGCGGCCTTGATCAACACAGGATATCCAGTGCCTTTGGCGGCGCTTTGAGCTTCGCTCAGATTAGCAACGGCCCCGTCTGATCCTGGTACTAAGGGAAGGCCGGCTGCTGCTGCGGTTCGCTTTGCTTCTACCTTGTCACCCATGGCAACGATATGTTCAATCCTAGGGCCGATAAAGGTCATGTTATGAGCTTCAACGACACCGGCAAAATCAGCATTTTCAGAAAGAAACCCTACGCCGGGATGAATAGCTTCAGCCCCGGTGATTGTAGCGGCAGAGATTAATGCCGGAATATTAAGATAAGACTGGGCCGATGGTGCTTCGCCGATACAAACAGATTCGTCAGCCAACCGAACATGCATGGCATCAGTATCCGCAGTAGAATGCACCGCAACCGTGGCAATGCCCATATCCTGACACGCTCTTAGCACACGCAACGCCACATCACCGCGATTGGCAATCAGGATTTTCTTAAACATTGGCATATCCCTAATTTGATATTTCTTGGCAGATTACAAAATGACGATCAGGGGTTCACCAAACTCAACTGGTTGGCCATCCTCAATCAATATTCGGCTTACCACACCGGCCTTTGGGGCAGTGATGGGGTTCATGACTTTCATCGCTTCGATGATCAGCAAGGTTTGTCCAGCTTTGACATTATCACCTTCTTTAACAAACATTGCCGCCCCTGGCTCAGGTGCAAGATAAGCACGCCCTACCATGGGGGAGTTCACCGCATGATCAAGATCACTATCAACCGGGGCTTCTGGCGCTGGTGCCGAAGCTGTTGCCGCAGGGGCAGGCGCCGCTACGGGGGCAGGGGCCGCCATCATAGGGGCATGGCTTGCGGATCCTGTTTTAGACAGATGAACAGAAACATTTTCATCTTCAAAGTCGATTTCAACTAAACCAGTATCTTCCATGATCTGCGCCAATTCACGCACAAGTTTGGTTTTTTGAGCAATCTCATCAGAGGATTTGCGTGGTGTCTGGGCCATTTTTGTCGGGCTCCCTTTAGTTTGACAGGTCGTTACGTTACGCTGATGATTGTAATTTGGATGCTGCGGCTTCTACCGCTAAGCGATAACTATCCGCCCCAAAGCCACAGATCACTCCAGTGGCGATATCAGACAGATAGGAATGGTGTCTAAAAGTTTCACGCGAAAAGGTGTTGCTAAGGTGGATTTCTATCTTAATCCCCTTAAACATTTGCAACGCATCGCGAATAGCAACAGAAGTATGGGTAAAGGCAGCAGCATTAATAATAATGGCATCAATCTGCCGGTGAACAGCATCTTGGATCACTTCAATGATTTTATCTTCGGCATTTGACTGCATAAACTCAACTGTCATTCCGTGCGGCTTGGCAGTGCTATGGCAAAGCGCCTCAATATCAGCAAGTGTCGTGCTACCGTAGATTTCTGGCTCACGCACGCCAAGCTGATTTAAGTTCGGGCCATTAATGACAAGCGCAATATGTTGAGCCATGATTAACCTTAACGAAGCTTATCTTAAAACTCTTTCACCTATAACAGGATCATGTCCTTCTGTCACCTGATGACTGACCAGAGTTATGAGGCGTTAGCAGCAGCACGAGCTTTTTCAACCGCCTTTGTGATGGCGTCTTTTCCAATAGCGCCGGGATAAATATCACCACCAATGATAAATGCCGGTGTGCCGTCAATCTTTAACTGCTGACCCAGATCATAATTGCGGTTCACCAAAGCCATTACCGGATCACTGTTGCGGTTATTGATAGAAAAGCTGGTGATACCATGTGTTGTGGCAAGGTCTTCTAGCATCGCATTGGTAATGCTTCCACGCCATTGCATAAGCTTTTGATGCACATTTTCAAATTGCCCTGCTTCAGCGGCATGAAGCGCTAAACGCGCGGCATCGACGGAACTTTCTGCCAGAATAGGATATTCTTTGATGACCAAGCGGATATTACCATCGGTTTTTAAGATATCCATCACATCACCAAAGGCACGCTTGCAATAGCCACAATTATAATCGCTAAACTCATAAATCGTGATATCCCCATCTGGATTGCCAAGAATGGTTTTATCATCCCCTGCCATGAGCAAATTAACAGCTTGTAAGCGTGCGTTTTGATTACGCTCAACATTAAGGGCGATAAGGGCGGTTTCAATTGCTTCGGGATTAGCGCTGATATAGGACGCTATGCGTGCGTTGAGCTGATCGTTTTGGTTTGTTCCAATTGGTAATACCCGATCAACCAAAAACCCAAGGACAATGCCGATGATTAAGGCTAGGGCTAGGGGAAGATGCGATTGCCGCCCAACGTCAGGGGTTTGTTTTTTTGTGGTTGTCATCTCAAGTCTTTCATTTGTGTTCTTATATTGAAACAGGGGTGCAGTTGCGTGTGTTATCTTTATCACTCTTTTTCCCGTGCTTCACCTGTTCTTATGATTATTGTTCAGCCTCAATAATCAAATCAAGGGCCAGTTGCCGCTGAATGGAATTAGCGTCTTTACGGTCTCTTGCCCGCTGCGCCAGTTGTTTAGCAAGAGCAGTGTTGCCTATCATGAGTGCTCTTTCTGCCAGTATCAAATCAGCATCCGTAAGGCGTCCTGCTCGGCCATAAGTGATGCCAAGCTGATGCTTAACAAATGCCCATTCTGGTTCAAGACGATTGGCTTCTTCTAAAAAGGGGATAGCACGGTCTAAACTATCCTGATCGCCTATTGTCATCAGGGCACGCCCAAGAGAAAGCAAAATCTGCCCTTTTTTGGTGTTATGATCTAACCGTTCCAATGCAGCTTCAAAGGCTTGTGCAGCTTCTTCAGCACGGCCTGCCGAAAGCAAAATCTCTCCTTTGAACTCCTGATAAAATGGTTGATCAGGATAAGTGGTAATCAGCTGGTCGATAAGACTTAAGGCCTTATTCAAATCGCTTAACCGAAAGGATGCAATAGCAAGCTTAAAGCGATCCGAGGGCGCATCAGAAGTGCTGTTGATAAGCGTTTGTTCAGGCGGGTCTGTCCAAGCCTGAAGCTTTGCCTTGATATGATGAAACTGGGCATTTAAATCCGCAGACGGCTGTTGATCTGAGGCCGGATCGGATAGTGCAAAGTTAAGGAAAACCACACTGCGTTCCCTTGCCCCGGGATGCGTCTGATAATATTTGGATTGTCGGGATTGAGGCAGCAGCCTTTGTTTTGAAAGTCTGGCCATCAGATTTGCCATGGGACGTAAAGAATAGCCTTGTTCTTGCATCAGCCGAATGGCCCATTCATCAGCTTCGGATTCGTCTTGCCGAGATTGCTTGAGAATTATGCGTTGGGTCTGATCAGTGCTGCCAAGAACTGCCCCAACGGCGGCATCACCATGACCAGAGGCGCTAAGGGCTAGGGCAGCAACCGCCCCAAAAACACTGGCAATCATGGCATTGTCTACCACTTCACCTCTGCCTTGGACATGCCCAGAGGCCAGATGACCAATTTCATGCGCCAATACGCCTGCGACTTCATAAACGGATTCGGCTTCAATCACCAAACCACTATGCACAAAGATCGTATTCTCACCAGTCACAAAGGCATTATATGTGGGACTGATGATCATTCTGATTTGCAGATTATCAGCATCTAATCCTGCCGCGGTGGCCATAGGACGCGCCAAGTCGAGCAGATGATCTTCAATTTCGGTATCACGAATCATACTTGCACTAGAGGTCGCCGTAGCCGCCGCAATAATCATCATGATCATTAAACATGCGCGGCTAAGCCTGATTATTTGAAATAAGGCTGATAGGCCAGTGGATGAGACTTTACAAAACGTCATGCTTACTATCTATATGGTTTAGCCATGGATGGCGATCTTAATTCTTTAGATTAATGGGCAAAACAACTGTCCTAATTCTAAGGATGAAGCAAAAGAAAGGTAAAATTATGGCACTCCGCGTCTCAACTCGGTCCGAACTTCCATCTTTTATGGTCATGGATGTTTTGGAAAAGGCTGAGCGTATGAAGGTAACCCCACAACCGTTATTGCGGTTAGAAATGGGACAACCTTCTTCACCACCACCCAAAGCAGCCTTAGACGCAATGATGCGTCATATGCATGATACGAGCGCGCATGGTTATACCCTGTCTCGTGGCACAATTGAATTAACTGAGGCCATCGCACGGCATTATGGCCGGTGGTATGGTGTGGATGTTAAGCCTGAACAGGTTTTGGTCACGGTGGGATCATCGCTGGGGTTTATGATGGTCTTTTTGACTTGTTTTGAGGCAGGCGATAAAATCGCTATGACAGCGCCGGGATATTCAGCTTACCGGAATTTGATGATTTCAGCATCACTAGAACCTATGCTGGTGGATTGCGGGGCGGAACAGAATTGGCGCTTAACGGTTGAAACCCTAGAAGCTCTTGATACTGTGCCTGATGGGTTGATTATTGCCAGTCCTTCTAATCCCACGGGTGTGGTTATGACAGGTGATGAGCTGGCAGAAATTTGCCGTTGGTGTGAGAAAAATGGCGTCAGACTGATCTCGGATGAGATTTACCACGGCATCGGTTTTAGCGGTTCTGATCACTCGGCATTGCAATATTCGTCTTCTGCCATGGTAATGAACTCTTTCTCTAAATACTTTGCTATGACTGGCCACCGTCTGGGCTGGATTATTGCCCCGGATAACCTCGTTGATCCCCTTGATCGTCTGGCGCAGAATTGTTTCATTTCTGCTAATACATTGTCCCAGATTGCAGGTGCGGCGGCGATGGATAATCCGGATAGCTATCGGGAAATGGATAGCCATGTGGCACGCTATCGGGTCAATCGGGATCTGTTATTAGACCGTTTACCAGAAAAGTTTCTGGGGCGTTTCCCCTATCCTGAGGGTGGGTTTTATATTTATGCGGATATCAGCCAAGTCAGTAATGACAGTGTTGCGCTAACGGATGAGTTCTTGAATAATCTCTATATTGCGACCACCCCAGGGGTGGATTTTGACGAAAAGAGAGGGCATCAGGCGATGCGCCTATCGTTTGCGGGTTCGACCGAAGATATGGCCGAGGCGGCAACACGGATCACGAATTGGGTAAATAAGAACACCTGAAGCCTTTTAGGCTAAAGCTGTCATCTGGTGAGATCAACCAGATGACAGATATGAGGTGTTATGATCGGGTTACGCTATGTGGTCTGGCATCAGTGCCGATTAGCGTGACCACCAGCCTTTCTTTTTGGTTTCTGTGCTAACGGTGCTGACATCAACCACATTGATATCGGCAGAAACCGTTGCGTCACGGGTGGTGTCCGCAGGGCTAGCATCTTGCTTTTTACGACCACGTTTTGGCTTAGTGGCCGCGTCAGCAGTTTCGGTGCTGGTGTCTGGCGTATTATTTTCTGCCTTAGGTTTTCTGCTCCGGGGTTTTTTAGCGGGTGCTGATGGAACCCCAGTGTCAGCAGAACTAGCCTCGTCAGCAGAACTAGCCTCGGCAGCTTCAGCAGGTTTAGCGTCTTTTGCCGCATTGGGTTTTGGGCTTGCTGCTTTGCGCCGCCGGGTTGGCTTAGGCTTTTCCTCTGTGTTTTCAGATGCGGTGGCTTCAGATGCGGTGGCTTCAGGTGCTTCAGCATTATCCACGCTGCCTTCACCATCAGATACCTTAGCTGCAGGCTTTCTGCCGCGTCGCCGTGCTGGCTTTTTGGCAGGTTTGCTTTCACCCTCTGCGGCTTTGGCGGCATCGGAATGATCGCCAGAAATCTCACTGGTCTGATCTGCTGGGTTAGTTGCCTTATCATCAGATGATGGGGCGGTGTCTTCGCCTTCAGCGCCAGAAAGAACAGAGTTTGCTTCAGCGTTGTTTTCACCGTTTTGCTGGTCGCGGCGATTACGGTTTCTGCCGCCGCGCTTGCCGCGCCGCCGCCGCCGCTTTGGCTTGTTCTCATCATCGTCATCATCATCGGATGATGCGGCCTGTTCAACGGGATTAGAGGCTGCAGTATCTGGGATATCTTTCGGCTCTGGTTTGGCTTTCTTGCGATCTGGTTGAGCTTGCTTTTCTGGCATCCCCTCAAACCGAATATGTGGGGCCAAAAGGCTATTATCCTGTTCAAGAATAATGCTCATCTGAAAGCGGGTTTCTAGCTCACTAATGGCGTCACGCTTATGATTGAGAATATAAAGCGCGACTTCGGATGCCATCGCAACAGTCAGTTTCGCTCTTGGCTTGCGGGCCACTTCGCCTTCAATCTGATGGATAACGGCAAGAGCCGCGCTTTCTACAGACCGGATGCGTCCCGTGCCGTGGCAATGAGGGCAAAGATCAGAAACCGCTTCGCTAAGGCTAGGGCGGAGTCTTTGGCGAGACATTTCTAATAAGCCAAATTGACTGATACTACCGACCTGAACGCGAGCGCGATCATGCTTCATGGCCTCTTTTAATTTGCGTTCTACCGCGTTTTTATTACGCGAATAATCCATATCAATGAAATCAATGACAACCAGCCCCGACAAATCGCGCAGTTTGAGTTGTCGTGCAATTTCAACCGCTGCCTCAAGGTTTGTTCTGAGGGCTGTTTCTTCAATGTTTCGTTCGCGGGTAGCCTTACCAGAGTTTACATCAATCGCGACCAAGGCTTCGGTCTGGTTAATGACAATATAGCCACCGGATTTCAGTGTAACTTCGGGGTTATGCATTTCAGTCAGCATATTTTCGACTTTATATGCTTGGAACAAATGGCTAACGGCGTCGGTGTGTTCAGTGACTTTTTTGACATGTGTCGGCATGAGATTTTTCATATGAGCGCGAGCTGATTTATAGCCCTCTGCGCCTTCAACGATAATTTCTTCCACATCTGAGGTATAATAGTCGCGGACGGCCCGTTTGATCAGATTGCCTTCTTCATAAATAATTGAAGGCGCAGAAGAGGCCATAGTTGTTTCACGAATTTCGTTCCACTGCCGCATCAAGTAATTGTAATCACGGGTGATTTCAGCCTTAGTGCGTTTTGATCCAGCGGTTCGAACAATCACCGCCATGCCCGTTGGGACATCAAGCCCACTAACAATGGTCTTGAGCTTTTTCCGATCGGCAGCATCAGTGATTTTGCGGCTAACTCCGCCACTGTGATAGGTGTTTGGCATCAACACGCAATAGCGCCCAGCAAGTGACAAATAAGTGGTTAACGCCGCGCCTTTGTTGCCGCGTTCCTCTTTGACAACCTGTATAAGCATGATCTGACGGCGTGAGATTACCTCTTGGATGGTATAGTGCCGGCGAAAACGCTCAAAGCGGCGGCGGCGCATCCGTTCATCATCGGGGTCAAGCCCGTTGCCGTTATCGCCATCGTCACTGTCACCGTTATCCTCACCTTGATCATCTTTAGGCTCGGTGTCTGTATCAGGTTCGGCTTCGGCATGCTCGCGCTCTTCGGCCAGCAGTTTTTCGCGGTCTTCAACAGGAATACGATAATAATCAGGATGGATTTCGCTGAACGCCAAAAAGCCTTGGCGATTACCACCATATTCTACAAACGCTGCTTGAAGAGAAGGCTCAACTCTGGTCACTTTGGCCAGATAAATATTTCCCTTAAGTTGTTTGCGGTGGCTAATTTCGTAATCAATATCCTCAATGTTATTATTGTTGAGTAGAACAACACGAGTTTCGTCGCTCGACCGAGCGTCTATAAGTAATTTTTTCGACATGAATAGAACTTTCTGTGGCACCGTCGCCGGTCAAATCTAATCCTGACGGCAGAAGCGGTGCATGAACCTGTTGGTTGGTCATCATGAAAACATCGCCAGCATCAACAGCCAGCCATGGGCGAAAACGCGCCGCGGTGGTAGGGTTGATGTGGTGAAAGCCTTGTGGCATGAAACCTGACCTTATGGTTGATTGGGGATCATTTGCCCCGTTGTTACATTAGATTAGAGGCAATATCATGGTCATGATTTGTCCTACTAATCGCCCTTTTGCCATCATGTCTGCGCCAGAAAAAAACAGCGTCAGATCGTCATCACGGCATTGGAAAAGCGGCTTTCTGGCCTTGGTTTCTTGCTTGGCCTTGAGCGCTTTATCTCCCAGACAGACAGTTCTCCAAAATCCTGCAATATGCAACGGCCAAACTGTCTGTGAAGAATTCCACTATCAATTTATATCCTTTTACAAACTGATATACAACGAAAAACGCGATCGTCCCCATAAAGATAAGAAGCAAAGGCGTTTTCAGGCTTGGCGTTCTACCAACGGTCATGATAGATGAAACAAAGCAAATACATAAAACCAGATAGCTACTATCAGGCAGGTGTTGTGATCAGTCGCGGATTGACCTTTATATTGTTGATGTTGTCTGTCCTGTTGCCATGGAGCACAGCCCTGGCAGAGACACCGCAAATTACTGATTTGCGAAGTGGTCAGTTAGAAACTGCATCACGGCTAGTGATTGAAACCACAGAACCCGTTCCCGTATCACTTTTGTTGCTGGTTGATCCGCATCGGCTTGTGGTGGACTTTCCTTCTAGCCGATGGCGTGTAGAAAACAGAGGGGCGTCAGGTGGCTTATCTTCACCACTGATGAAAGGCTATCGCTTTGGCTCACCTGCGCCAAACATCTCGCGGTTAGTGATTGATTTAGATGGGCCGGCTGTCCCTGAACAGATCTTCTGGTTGCCTCCGCGTAACGGCAATCACCGATTGGTCATTGATTTGGTGGATCGAGGCGAAACCGCATTTCGTGTTGCAGCGCGAGCATTGCAAACCAATCAGAATATGGCGTTTTCATCACCGCCTATAGCATCTGTTGAAGATGAAAAGCCTGACAGCCAGGTGCCCTTGCCTCAACCGCGCCCAACGCCGCCAATGACCCTTACCGATACGGTAACAACGGATAATGGGATAGCCAATGTGCCGCCAGCGCGACCATCCTCAGAGGCCAGTAATGGGGCAAAATGGGTGGTCTTTATTGATCCAGGCCATGGGGGTAAAGACCCGGGGGCAATTAGTATTAATGGCCATAAAGAAAAAGACATTACCCTGAAAGCAGCAAAAGAATTAGCAAAACAACTTGAGGCAACAGGAAAGATTAAGGTTATTCTTTCGCGAGATGGGGATCAATTTTTGCACTTGCGAAAGCGTATTGAACTGGCTCGGCTTCATCAGGCAGATATCTTTATCTCTCTTCATGCGGACGCTGCCCCTTCTTCTAAAGCAAGGGGGGTTTCTGTCTTTACCCTTTCGGACACCGCATCAGATAAAGAAGCAGAATTGCTTGCCTCGCGCGAAAACAAAGCGGATTTAATTGGGGGGCCAGATTTAGGGGCTACAGATCCAGAAATTACGCCAGCTTTGCTGGGGATTTTTCAACGTGAGGCTATGAACCAGTCGAGCATGTTTGCCAATGAACTGATCCATGCTTTTAAGGATTTGCCAACCTTGAAACGAGGGCATCGGTTTGCAGGCTTTGCCGTTCTAAAATCACCTGATATCCCCTCTGTTCTTATTGAGATGGGCTTTCTGACGAATAGTCAGGATGAGAGTTATCTGGTTGATGCTTCCTATCGGCGTAAAATCATGAAAAGAGTTACACAAGCGGTGTTAGTGTTTCTTGAAAGCAACAATCATAATCTGCCCAAAGACATTGCTATCAATCCGTGATGCTGCAACCCTAATGGCCTGAACTCGCAGCTTAGATAAAGCGGTCTTTTCAAAAGTAAGAAAAGATAGAACAAAAAAAAGCCATCTTTGCGTCGCAAATTCAAGACTGTTATAATATGTTGGCACAGGCATTGCCTAAACCTGTTCTAAATCGGGACAAGCAAATAGGGTAGCGCCTCCTCATCCTATAAGCCAGGCTGTATAAGCAGGGAATTAAGACGGTATGATCAAGAAGTGGTTGTTGAGATTAGCCAGCCTGGTATTTTTTATGACGGTGATGGGTATCATCGGCATGATGCTAGTGTTTTGGCATTTTGGGCGAGATTTGCCAGATCATGGCCAGTTGGCAAAATATGAACCGCCAGTTCTAACCCGTGTTCATGCTGGAAATGGGGCGTTACTGGCAGAGTTTGCCACGCAAAAGCGAGTGTTTGTTCCTGTAAATGCTATCCCCAAGCCTGTGGTTTATGCTTTTCTTTCAGCAGAAGATAAAGGGTTTTACGATCATTTCGGGATTGATCTATGGGCGGTGACACGTGCCATGGTTACCAATATCGCCAATCTTGGGCGTAGCCGCCGACCCATTGGTGCCTCAACCATCACCCAACAGGTGGCAAAAAACTTTCTGCTTACAAACGAGCTTTCCTATGAGCGGAAAATTAAAGAAGCCATTCTTGCCATGCGCATTGAAAGCGCTTTTACCAAAGATCGTATTTTAGAACTTTATCTTAATGAGATTTATCTCGGCTTTGGCAGTTATGGCGTTGCCGCCGCGTCATTGAACTATTTTGATAAACCGCTTGATCAATTGACCATTGCTGAGGCGGCATATCTTGCCGCGTTGCCCAAAGCACCAAATAACTATCATCCTACCCGAAAATATGCTGCCGCCATTGTGCGGCGAAATTGGGTGCTAAGCCAGATGCGAGAGAATGGCTATATCACAGAGGCCGAGGAACAAGCCGCGGCAAATGAGCCGTTGGTCACCCGTGATGCTAGCACCAGTGATGGTGCGGATGCTCCTTTCTTTGTTGAGGAAGTCAGGCGAGAAATTGCTAATACTTTTGGAGAGGATGCTCTTTATACCAGTGGGCTTTCGGTGCGCACTTCGCTTGATCCCGAATTGCAGGCTTTGGCAGATATTGCCCTTATCAACGAATTAGAAGCCCTTGATAAAAGACAAGGCTGGCGCGGCCCACTTGGGCAGATTGATCTTCAGGATACCCTTCCTGCAGGCCAGATTGAAGCCTTGCGCCCGTATCGGGAAAAATTACTTCCAACGCGTTTTCCAGCCGTTGTCACAGAGGTTAACGCAAAAAAGGCATTGGTGACTGTGCTTGAAAATGATGACCATGGTGATCTTTTGACCACCGGAGAAATCCCATTTGTCCTTGCGGACTGGGCTTATCCGCCACGTGATGATGATGGCACAAGGGGTGATCCTCTCACGCGGTTGGATGAGGCATTAAGCCCTGGGGATGTAATTGTGGTTCAGCGGCCAGAAACCGCCATGGATCGGCTGGAGCGTTACCCCGATCTTTTGGTTAAGGATACGACTTGGGCGTTAGGGCAAGTGCCTCTGGTGCAGGGGGCAGTGGTTGTTATGGACCCTCATACAGGCCGTGTATTGGCTATGACTGGCGGCTATGATGCTGGACAGACACAGTTCAATCGCGCCACTCAAGCCAGACGCCAACCTGGATCAGCCTTTAAACCGTTTGTTTATCTGGCGGCTCTGGATGATGGCTATTCACCGGTCACAAAAATCCTTGATGCGCCTTTGGTGGTTGATCAAGGCCCTGGTCTGCCTAAATGGAAACCAGCCAACTACACGCGCAAGTTTTATGGCCCTAGCATCATGCGTCTGGGCATTGAACAATCGCGCAACCTCATGACAGCGCGCCTAGCGATGCAGGTGGGTATGCCGATGGTTCAAGATTACGCTAATCGTTTTGGTATCGATAAAGAATTGCCAAATTATCTGTCTATGTCTTTGGGGGCGGGAGAGACTACCTTGCTGCAAATGACAGCGGCTTATGGGATGATTGTTAATGGTGGCCGTTATATAGAACCTAGTATGATTGATCGGGTTCAAGACCGTTATGGACAAACCATTTATCGCCATGACAAACGTGATTGTCAGGGATGCCAAGTGCTTGATGTGATAAACCAAGACCAATTAACGCCGCCAGAGCTGATGGATACGCGGGCGCGTGTGACGGACGCGAACTCAGCCTATCAGATGGTTTCTATGCTTGAAGGTGTGGTGCGCCGCGGCACCGCGCGAGGGATGAGAGACTTGCCCTTTCCCGTAGCCGGAAAAACAGGGACAACAAATGACAACACAAATGGATGGTTTGTTGGTTTTACCCCTGATCTGGTTGTTGGGGTCTATGTTGGCTTTGATAAGCTGAAACCGCTGGGCAAAAGAGAAACAGGTTCAACCGCCGCTGTCCCTATTTTTGAGAGCTTTATCACGGCTGCCATGCAAAACCGTCCACAAATTCCATTCCGGCGACCAGATGGGATCAATCTTTATACCATCAATGCCCGAACAGGTGTGCGAGCAAGCCCGCAAGACCCAGACAGTTTGCTTGAGGCATTTAAGCCAGGTCAGGAGCCATTGATTGATAGTGGAGACAATGCCGTGATTGGAAATGATGGTACAGCATCCAGCCAGGGAGAGCGTGATGTCCCTAGCCTTTATTAACCTTTCTTCGATAAGCGCCTTGCCTAATAGGGGCAAGGTGCGCTAACCACAATCCATGAGCGCAGAAACCGAACATAAAGCCGACGCTATTCGTTCCAGTCTGGCATTGCTACGCCAGCATTTGGATTGGGATAGAAGTCTCGAACGTCTTGCTGAACTTCAAAATGCAGTTGAAGATCAAGACCTTTGGAATGATCAGCAAAAAGCTCAGGCGATTATGCGAGAAAAAAATAGCCTTGAGGTCATGATTAATGATGTTAACAGCATCACTCGCCAGCTTGATGATGCCATGGAGATGGTGGAACTGGCTGAGGCAGAAGGTGACGAAGGGCTGGTCGCAGAAACGCTTCAGCAACTGATTGAACTAGAGTTATTGGCCACGCGAAAACAGCTTGAAAGCCTGCTATCAGGTGAGGCGGATAACAATGACTGTTTCCTTGAAATTAATGCTGGAGCTGGCGGAACCGAAGCCCAAGATTGGGCCCTAATGCTACTTAGGATGTATTCCCGTTGGGCTGAACAGCATGGTTATAAAATTGAATATATCGAAGAAAGCCCTGGGGAAGAAGCAGGCATCAAATCGGTGACGATGCGCTTTAATGGTGAACGTGCCTATGGCTGGATGAAAACGGAATCTGGGGTGCATCGGTTGGTGCGTATTTCGCCTTATGACAGCTCAGCTCGGCGTCACACCAGTTTTGCTTCGGTGTGGGTTTATCCCGTGGTTGATGATGCCATTGAGATTGAGATCGATGAAAAAGATTTGCGAATTGATACGTATCGTGCTTCTGGGGCAGGGGGACAGCATGTCAATAAGACGGATTCTGCTATTCGCATCACCCATATTCCCACAGGGATTGTGGTACAGTGCCAGAATGACCGCTCACAGCATCGCAACCGTGCCACGGCTTATAACATGCTAAAAGCGCGGCTTTATGAAAATGAGTTGCAAAAACGTGAGGCTGAGGCCAATGCCTCAAGCGCGGCCAAAACGGATATCGGCTGGGGCAATCAGATCAGATCTTATGTCCTGCATCCTTACCAGATGGTCAAAGACCTCCGTACCCAAGTGGAAAAGGGAAATGCACAAGGGGTCCTTGACGGGGATATTGATGATTTTCTTGAGGCTGGACTAGCTCAGCGTCTTGGCAAATAACGCATCACATCATAATGATCAGGCGATAGCCTTTACACTGGCCAGAACATCATCCGCGTGACCATTAACCTTAACCTTTGGCCAAACTTTCTGAATAATGCCATTAGCATCAATCAAAAAGGTTGCCCGGGCTATTCCCATATATTTTCGGCCATACATTGATTTTTCCACCCAAACCCCGAACTGCTCACAAATGTCAGAGTTGTCATCTGCGCCAAGTCCACAAGTCAATTCATGTTTTTCTCTGAACTTGCCCTGTTTCTGGGGTTTATCTTTAGAAATTCCAATCACTGATACCCCAAGGGCATCAAATTCTGATTTTAATTGGGAAAAGGCAATTGCCTCAGCGGTACAGCCAGATGTATCAGCTTTTGGAAAAAAGAAGACAACCGTCATACCGGTCTGCTCATCAAGTGAGAAATGACCCTGATCGGTAGGTATGGTGAAAGAAGGGGCTTTGTCGCCTTCGTTAAGCATGGTGTGTTATCCTTTCCTTTTCGTGTTCTTGCGTCACCCCAAAATAGAATTGGGTCAAGACATATGATGCTTCTGCTAATATCCTAGCATCAGACCTGCTATCAGGGTGTGACGGCATCCTTGATATGGTATATAGTCCTTCAAGGGATAATAGCCATGGTTATTATCTTGCCATAGATGAGATTTCCTCGCGTCATAGCCCACCATAGGTCATTGCGATAAGGATGGAGACAGGATCATTGACCACTCAAAGGTATTACTGGTATCGCAGGATTACCATAGCGCTAATCAGTCTTGTGGCTGTGGTCGCTATAGTGATGGGGTCTGCGCTTTGGTATCTTAACCAAAATGGCGGTTTGCAAAGGTGGGTGGAAAACCGCCTTAGCATGATAAATGAAAATGTGATGGTTCAAGTAGGTGAAGCCAGCCTCTCACTTCAATTTAGTAAATACCCAATTCAAGTTAACACCAAAGATATTGAGATTTTTGCCACTGAGCAGTCGGTTGTTCTGCCAGAGGCATATTTTGGCTTTACCTTTTCAGATTTGATTTTTGGACAGGGTTTGCCGCGAAGCGTTACCCTTAATCGTCTCGCTTTTGAGGTGGAATATAGCGCTGATGGCTGGCACACGGGGGATTCCTTTGCCATGCTTATGCAAACCTTTAGTCAGGGTTATGACGGCGACCTTAAAGACGCCTCGCAACAAAACACCACTGACGGTGTTGCCCCAGATACCAATGCCTTGCCAAGTTTTCATTTTCCTATTGATCGGCTGACAATTAATTCGGGGAAAATGACCATGCTTTATCCATCATCCGAAGCGGATGAAGATAATCTCAGTTTAGATATTGATGGCATCATGATCGATATCATCAAAGCGGATGATCAAATTGATATAGCGATGGCAGTTGATTCACCTGATTTTGGCGGTATCACGCTTGATGGCACATTAGATCCTCAGTCTCTTGATCTCGATATTAAGGCGGTGATGGATGATTTTGATAGTGGGCGTTTCTACCCTTATCTTGGCATCAATCTTCCTGAATTGCGTGACCTTGGAAAGATTTCTGGTGAGGCGCGAGTAAAAATGACGAACCGGGAAGTAACCACTATCGCGGCAGATATTCAGGCACAGGATGGTCATATCCTCATGCCTTCTGTTGGTTTGGTCACTTTTGACACTGCCGCGTCACGCTTTACCTATGATAAATCTATTGATCGGTTGCTTTTAGAAAAGCTCAGCATTAGTGCCCCTGAAACAAGTGCTTTTCCAGGGGAGTTTTCTCTTAAGGGAGAGATCCGGAATGCGTCCCTGCCTATCCCACAGGTGAGAGCATCATTTACAGGGCAGTCTATTCCCATAGAAACTTTCCTTAAGCTAATCCCCGATGTGGATAGAATTTCCCATGATCAGCATGGGCCGATGATCAATGGAGGCAGGATCAACCGCATCACCGTTGATCTTTTGGCGCATATTGACCGTACTGCTAACCAGTTTGAGTTTGATGCCTTGAACGTAGCTGCTGATGTTGCGGATATTCCCATTGTAACTGGTCTAGGGCCGGTTGAACGACTTGACGGCATATTGGCTGGGCAAGTGAATTTCGTTTTAGAGCCTGATGGCAGCATTTCCGTGTTTGAAACGAAACTGACACTTACAGATGGCAATCTTAAACCGCAATTTGGAGACCTTACGATCCCAATCAAAGGGATGGAATTATGGGCTGAACTTGATGGTAAGGTGGTGGTAGTCCATCGTCTTGCTATGGATGCTATGGATCATGGTCAGTTGGCCTTGCAGGCAAAACTGTATTTTGAAAATGATTTATCAGCATCCATGATGGAATCTCAGATTGTGGCAGAACAAGTCAATGCGACATTAGTTGGTGATCTTTGGCCTGAAGCCCTTTTTCCACGCTCGCGCAAATGGTTCAGAAAACATGTCATAGGAGGCGTGATTAATGGCTTTAAGCTCAATATTGGGCTTGACCTAAAAGAAGAAAAACCAAAACCGCTTTTCGTTGAAGGGGGCGGGCAGTTAAAAACACCTACCCTGCATTACTTGATTGACCATCAACCTATTGAGGACGCTGATATCAGCCTTTCTTTTTCAGGCACGAAACTCGGTGGCACTAATTTTAACCTTACCCTTAATGATGGCATGGCAAACGCTGTTGATCTCAAAGGCAGTGAACTTGCTATGTTCAACAAAGATGGCGTGACAGATATGTCTCTGAGTTTGTTGGGGAGGGGCGATCTTAAAAAATTGATGCAAATCTTGAATGAACCTAAATTGAATATTCTTGAGGCTGGGGGATTATCACCCGAAGGCGTCAAGGGGGTTGCGTATGTCACTGGGGCAATCAAATGGCAAGTTTCAAAAGCGACTAAGAATCTATCTGTTAAAGATTTTGACGTTAAAATTTCTGCCAATATGGATGGGGCATCGCTGCCCAGTTTGCCTGAAGGGATAGGGTTAAAGAACGGGGCGCTTACGCTCCAATATAACAATGGTGACACCAGAATAAATGGCAGTGGGCAGATTAATAATGCTGACGCCAAGTTTAATCTTCGGCTAGATCAAAACACACTCCGTGAAGCGATCATCACATTTGATCAAAGCGAGATGTTTACCAAGATCCTAAACAGTCGTCTGCCTCTAGGGCTAGAAGGTGAGACCGCAGGACGCATTCATCTTATTCCCGGGGATGTGCCAAGTGATGTTGAGGTTAAGATTGATCTCAACCTTCAAAATAGCCGATTTTATATCCCTCGGCTGGAATTAACTAAACTAGAGGGAGAGGACGCCCAGGTCACAGCGCGTTTGGATATTTCCAATGGCCAGCTTCGGAAAATCAGTAATATTGAAGTGATCTCAGACGCGATTAGCCTAAAGGGTGATATTTTTCTTGATCAGGAACGAATGCTAAAAACGGCGCGTTTTGATATGGTGGAATGGCCAGGAAACGTCTTGAGTGATGTAGAAATACGCCGTGAAGCGGATGAAAGCCTCTCTATTTCTGCTAGTGCCAGCGTCATGGATTTACGTCCCTTGCGCTTGAAAGAAAGTCCAGGTGAAGGGCTGAAAATGCAAATTGACTTGTCTGCAGATCGTCTGTTGCTAGACTCGCGTCTTTCGGTCGCTGGAAATGTTTCAATCCAAACACGCGAAGATGGAAGCGGTAAGGCAGATTTCCTTGGCAACCTCTACCTGATGGAAGCGCCCTTTATCACTGAAGCCACTTTGGCGGCTGAGTTTGGAAATGACAATGAATATATGCGCGGACAGGGGCTGATTGGCGGGGTTGAAGCAGACCTTATGATGCGTTCAGGTCAACAAGATGGCGATCATCTGGTTCTGACCACAGGAAACGCAGGGCAAGTGCTCAAGGCACTTTCTATTACTGATGCTATTCGTGGCGGCGAGATGACGATGACGGTGTTATATGCCCCTGATGACGCAAAATATTATTCGGCGAATTTTGCCCTCACGGATTTCAGGGTCATTGAGGCGCCAACCGCGGTTAGAATGTTATCTGTGCTCAGCTTGGCTGGCTTATACTCACTTATCGAAGGGGACGGCACAGCCTTTACCGAAGGTCAGGCAAGGATAAGCGTGACCCCAGATGAACAACGGATTGAATATGCAAAAGCCAGAGGAGACGCACTTGCCATTGAGTTAACAGGCTTGATAAATAGAAATGATGATACGCTTGATGTAAGTGGAGCGCTATTCCCTGTCTATCTGATCACGCAACTGTTGGGACATGTGCCGTTGGTAGGTGAGTTGGTGACAGGAATTAATCATGAAGGTGTATTTAACACCCGTTTTCGGATGAAAGGCCCGGTGGATGACCCTAACATTGATGTTCGGCTTTCCAGTATTGCCCCGGGGCTTTTGCGTGATATTTTTTCACCTGATTGGATCAGCAACGAAAGATCACGGTTATTAGGTGAAGACGCATCAAGCTCACCTGAACAATAAGCTCATAAAAAAATAACCATGTGGGATGTTAGCTAGTAAGCGAAAGGATAGCGTGCCGTTTTTTGCCTGCTGAAATCTTGATTTCACCATCAGAATTAGTATCGCTATCAGTCAGCATATGATCTTCGTCGTTTATCCCTTGATCATTGACTCTGGCCCCACCACCACGAATAAGACGACGTGCTTCCCCATTACTTGAAGCAAAACCACAGAGTTTTAGCGCATCAATCATGCTAAGTGGCAGATCTGTATTGAATTGCGGTAAGCCTGAAGCCATCACGCCTTCAGCAAAAGCCTGCTGGGCGGTTTTAGCAGCCTCCATGGCTTGTGCTGGTGAGTGGCAAAGCCCTGTGACTTCATTCGCAAGGATAATTTTTGCTTCGTTGATTTCTTGGCCTTCTAGTGCCTCAAGACGGGCGATCTCATCCAATGGCAATTCTGTAAACAGTCTTAGGAAACGACCAACATCATTATCTTCGGTGTTGCGCCAATACTGCCAGAAATCCCAAACAGGAAGATGATCATCATTGAGCCAGATCGCGCCTTGGGCACTTTTGCCCATTTTTGCCCCAGATGCTGTGGTGATCAGGGGTGAGGTGAGACCATAGACGCTCTGTCCATCAACACGGCGCGTCAGATCAATACCGGTGACAATATTGCCCCATTGGTCAGAGCCCCCCATTTGCAGCAAGCAACCATAACGGCGGCGCAGTTCCATGAAATCATAGGCCTGAAGAATGGCATAATTGAACTCAAGAAAGCTGAGCGGTTGTTCGCGTTCTAGCCGCAGCTTGACGCTGTCCATGCTTAACATCCGGTTGACGGAAAAATGAACGCCATAATTTCTGAGGAAATTGATATAGCCCAGCTGGTCAAGCCATTCGGAATTATCCACCATCACAGCATCAGTGGCGCCATTACCAAATGTGAGATAATTTTCAAAGATACGCTTGATGCCTTGTTTGTTGGTTTCGATATCCTGATCAGACAGCAAAGGACGCTGGCTGTCTTTACCAGAAGGGTCGCCAATCTTAGTCGTTCCGCCACCCATTAACACAATAGGTTTGTGTCCCGTTTTCTGAAGGATACGTAGCATCATAATTTGAATGAGCGAGCCAACATGCAAGCTGTTGGCGGTGCAATCAAAGCCTATATAGGCTGGAATACATCGTTTAGCGGCAACTTCATCAAGCTCTTCGGGATGCGAAGACTGATGCAAATAGCCACGTTCGGTGATGATGTTAATAAACTCAGATTTATGGCTCATGGTGCTAGATCAATAACAGGGCTGTCGCTAGGCTCTATCTTCGTCTTGTTCAATCATATCCGGTTCCGCTTCGGCCAGATAATCCCCTACGGTTTCCATCAATTCATCCAGATGATGCGTAAAGAAATGATTGGCTTCGTCAATTTCCCGAAAATCAATTTTAATGCCCTTTTGCGCAGGCATTTTTTTGACCGTGCTTGCCACCTGATCCGCAGGCACAACCGTATCCATGCCGCCATGAACAATCAACCCAGATGAGGGGCAAGGGGCAAGAAAGGAAAAATCATGTTCATGCACAGGCAATGTCACAGATACAAATCCAACGACTTCTGGACGCCGCATCATTAACTGCATCCCAATTAATGCCCCAAAGGAAAATCCAGCAATCCAGCATGAGCGTGCGCCGGAACATTGTGACTGTATCCAATCAAGGGCTGTTGCTGCGTCTGACAATTCGCCTTCGCCGCCACTGTAATTGCCTTGGGAGCGCCCAACACCCCGAAAATTAAACCGCATGACGGAAAACCCACGCGCCTGGAACAATTTATACATGGCAAATGACACACGATTATTCATGTTGCCACCATAATTTGGTTCAGGGTGGAGGATCAGCGCGATTGGCGCAGTTGGGTCAATCGCGGGCATATATCGGGCTTCAAGCCGGCCTTCTGGGCCGTTGATGATGACTTCTGGCATTATCTATCTCAAGTAATAATCTGTTGCGGCTTATAGCCGAGATTGCTACTGAAATCAAAGGCTTTTCATCATTTTCAGTAAATCTGTTTGAATATAAACCTAACGCTTGCGGTTGAAATTTGGTTTTGTGAAGGCTAAATATTGTATATAGTGTGATTGACGATCTGTTTTTCATGCAACTGGCAACACAATCTGGAGGTTGTAATGCGCGGGTTTATCGATGAACTTCGCAGCATCAGGGCGAGAGACCCCGCCGCCGGCGGATTGGTGGGGCTGTTCTTTCTGACACCAAGCGTTCATGTGATGCTGGCCTATCGGCTAGGGCATCGGCTATGGCGTTGGCGTATGCGTTTTCTGGCGCGGTTTGTCATGCAATTCGCCCGGTTTTTGACAGGGATTGAAATTCATCCTGCCGCCAAAATTGGCAGACGGTTTTTTATCGATCACGGCATGGGTGTTGTTATTGGTGAGACCGCCGAGATAGGTGATGATGTGACGTTTTACCATGGTGTCACGCTTGGCGGATTATTGCCAAGCATTGATAGTGCTGGCCAGCGTCAGAAAAAACGCCACCCCACGATTGGCGATAATGTGATTGTCGGGGCAGGGGCGCAGATACTTGGTGCGATTACTGTTCAGGATTGTGCCCGTGTCGGTGCAAATTCTGTTGTCGTCAAAGACGTCCCGCGCGGCATTACTGTGACTGGCATTCCTGCCCGTCCTGTAAGTGCTCGCCGCTTAGGTGATGAAACCAGCTTTCAGCCTTATGGAACGCCATCTGATCTGTCTTCGGATGCGCGCGATCGCGCCATCAAAGGACTGATACAAGAAGTCGATATTTTGCATGGCAAACTCAAGGCTCTTGAAGAAGCACAAAACCAGCATCATACAAGGCCATCTCTTTTTGAGCCTTCAGAAGGTACATCCACCACAAAGACCGACAGGAATTAGCACCGCCGGTTATGGTTTCCACGTATTTAGATTATAACGCTACTGCCCCTCTACGCCCCGAAGCAAAACAGGCTATGATTGTGGTGATGGGGGCACCCGGAAACCCATCTTCGGTGCATGAATATGGTCAGATGGCACGCGCCCATGTCGAAGAGGCAAGGCGAAATGTTGCCGCGCTAGTAGGCGCTTTACCCGAAAATATTATTTTCACTAGTGGCGGCACAGAAGCTAATCATCAAGCGTTAAACGCCTTTTCTGATCGCGTTATCATCACGACCCCAGTTGAGCATATGGCAGTTTTAGCCGCTGCCCCAGATGCCTTGCTGATTGATGTTGATGACAATGGGATCATTGATCTTGATCACCTTGAAAACCTTCTTCGCACCTATCGGGGTGGAGCTTTGGTTTCGGTCATGGCGGCGAATAATGAAACCGGCGTTATTCAACCACTGGATGCTGTGGTAAGGCTGGCTCGTGAATATGATGCTTTGGTGCATAGTGATGCGGTTCAGCATTTCGGCAAAGGGTTTGCAGGTCTTCGTTCAAGTGGTGTTGATATGCTGACGGTTTCTGCTCATAAAATTGGTGGTCCGACAGGTGTAGGCGCCCTAGTGATCCGTGATGGCCTTAGTGTGCCTCCAGTTCTGATCGGGGGTGGACAGGAAAGTCGGCGCCGTGGTGGCACTGAGAATCTGTCAGGGATTGTTGGTTTTGGGGCCGCGGCAGCAGCAGTTCAGGCGGCAGGTGATGGCTGGTTAACCCAGTTGCAGACATGGCATCAAAACTTAGAAGATTATCTCTTAGCCAAAAGTGATGCGGTGATTTTTGGTCGTCAGGTGGAACGGTTGGCTAATACTAGTGCCATAGCCATGCCCGGGCGAATGGCAGAAACCCAAGTGATGCGGTTTGATCTGGCAGGGGTTGCGGTTAGCGCTGGGGCCGCTTGTTCATCTGGCAAAGTGGCGGCTTCTCATGTGTTAGAGGCGATGAAGGCAGGTGATTTGGCGCATCAAACTATCCGTGTGTCCTCTGGCTGGGCCAGTACAGAAGAAGATTTCAA
Source organism: Pseudomonadota bacterium (assembly GCA_027593125.1). GTDB lineage: Bacteria > Pseudomonadota > Alphaproteobacteria > Puniceispirillales > UBA1172 > UBA12202. The sequence goes on from JAQCJL010000003.1 coordinate 58,182, forward strand.
CCGCTTTGCTGAGATATGGTTGCAGGTCTATAAAAACCAAGTATAACACGCAGGTGTATTGAGATGGTGACGGGAGATCACCATAGGCAAAACGATGAATTGATTAAGGCTAACCAAGGAAAGGGAAAATCCATGCCAGCAATTACCTTTGTTAAACGTGATGGCAGTGAAGTCACAATCGATGCGGCGGCTGGGCTGTCGGTAATGGAAATCGGCCGTGATAATAATCTGGGCGTTGAGGGCACTTGTGGGGGTAGCCTGTCTTGTGCCACTTGTCATGTGATTGTTGATGATGCTTGGGTTGAGGCCACAGGCAAAGCCAGCCTTGATGAAGAAGATATGTTAGATTTGGCCTTTAATGTTGAGGCCAATTCCCGGCTGGGCTGTCAGATTAGCATGAGCGACAGCCTTGATGGGCTCAAAGTGCGTATCGCGGATGATGACTAAATCAGACACAAGCCCAACCCCTAACAGCCTCGGCTTTATGTCGTCGCCGGCGGATACCCGTGTCGTGGTGGCGATGTCGGGGGGTGTGGACAGCTCGGTCGTGGCTGGGCTTTTAGCGGAACAAGGCTATGATGTTGTTGGCATAACCCTTCAGCTTTATGATCATGGTGAGGCGATCCGCGCCAAAGGGGCGTGTTGTGCTGGTGCTGATATTCTGGATGCCAGACGCGCGGCAGCAACCCTTGGCATAAAGCATTATGTGTTGGATTACGAAAGCCGGTTTCGTGCCTCTGTTATGGATAACTTTGCTGATAGTTACCTCAAAGGTGAAACGCCTGTGCCTTGCATCACCTGTAACCAGACGGTGAAGTTTCATGACTTGTTGGAAACGGCGCGTGAATTAGGGGCAGCGTGTCTGGCCACAGGGCATTATGTGAGAAGACAGGTGGATGAGGCCGGTGTGGCAGGGCTTTATCGTGGGCGTGATGCTGGTAAAGATCAGTCTTATTTTCTCTTTGCCACCACCAAAGATCAGCTGGATTATTTGCGCTTTCCGCTTGGGGATATGACCAAGGAAGAAACCCGGGATCATGCTCGTCGGTTGGGGCTGGCGCTAGCAGAAAAACCCGATAGCCAAGATATTTGTTTCGTTCCTAATGGACGCTATGGTGATTTGGTGCGCCGGCTTCGTCCTGGGGCGATAGAGCCAGGGGATATTGTAGATTTTGATGGCCGTATTCTAGGGCGTCATGACGGGGTGATTGATTTTACCATTGGTCAACGGCGCGGGCTGGGGATTGGTGGGCGCAAAGATACCGATGATGCTGATGGGCCGCTTTATGTGGTAGCTATTCGCCCGGAATTACAGCAAGTGGTGGTTGGACAGAAAGCTGATTTGGCCTGTCATGAGGTGATATTGCGTGAGGGCAACTGGCTTGCCCCGGGGGTTGAACCCAAAGGGCGACAGGTGCTGGCGCGGCTTCGCAACACGGCTAATGCAGAACCAGCTGAGATTATCAACTGGCAGGAAGATGGATCAGCAGTGGTGCGATTGACCACGCCGCAATATGGGATCGCGGCAGGGCAGGCGGCGGCAATTTATGACGCTGCATCGCCAGATTGGCTGCTTGGCGGGGGTTGGATTGAGCGTGCGCCAAGCCGTGCTGATGTGGCGGCTAATGCACCGACCACTTCGGATGTTGGGGCGGCATAATTCCGCTTGACCAGATGTGGGCTTTCCCTTACTAAGACAGGGTTTATGGGCGTTAGCTAATACAATGCATGCCTTTATGGCGGAGTAGCTCAGTTGGTTAGAGCAGCGGAATCA
>JAQCJL010000042.1 GCA_027593125.1 Pseudomonadota bacterium
CAAAGGGACGCGCTATGTGCCGACTAGCCCGCGCGCCTATAAATCTAAAGCGGCGAATGCCCAAGAAGCTCACGAAGCCATCCGCCCAACAGCAATCAATCGTCACCCTTCAGGGATGCGGCAATGGCTGGATGATGAACAATTTAAGCTCTATGAGCTCATATGGAAACGAACACTAGCTAGCCAAATGGCATCAGCAGAATTAGATAAAACCGTGGTTGATATCACTGATCAAAATGGTCAAGCCACTCTGCGTGCCAATGGATCCATTATTGCGTTTGACGGGTTTTTATCCCTTTACCGTGAAGACCGTGATGATCAGGATGCCTCAGCATCTGGGGGTAGTGATGATGATGCCAATACCATCCTGCCGCCGTTGGCAGGTGGTGACGCGGTGGCAGCAAAAACCGTTACCCCGGATCAACATTTTACCCAACCGCCACCACGCTATACTGATGCTAGCTTGATCAAACGGATGGAAGAATTAGGCATAGGCCGACCTTCGACTTACGCCAGCATTCTTCAGAAACTCCAAGAACGCAGTTATATTCTCAAAGATCAGCGGCGCTTTATCCCCGAAGAAAGAGGCCGCATTGTATCCGCCTTTCTCGATAGCTTTTTTGCGCGCTATGTTGAATATGGATTTACCGCGCGGCTTGAAGATGATCTGGATCGCATTTCAGATGGCAAGCTAGACTGGAAAAGTCTGTTGAGACAATTCTGGAATGACTTTAAGACCACAGTGGACAGCACCCAAGACCTCACCCGGCAGAACATTCTTGAAACCATAGACCCTTTATTAGAAGCTCATTTCTTTCCCAAAGATGATCATGGCAAACCTATTCGCGTCTGCAGCAATTGTGATAATGGGCGACTAGGTCTGAAAGTTGGCCGGTTTGGTGCGTTTATCGGATGCTCTAATTATCCTGATTGCCGCTATACCAGACCGATTGGTCAAGAAGGGGATGAACAGCAAGAGGCCCTTGCCGATGGTGATAAGCTTCTTGGTCAAGACCCGGAAACAGGCCTGCCCGTTCTGGTGCGAAAAGGGCCTTATGGCGCCTATATTCAGCTTGGCGATGCTGAGACAAAGAAACCTAAACGCGGCGCTATTCCTAAGAAAATGGATGTGGTTCATCTGACCCTTGACCAGGGTCTTGGGCTTCTTCATCTGCCACGTGAAATTGGTGTTCACCCTGAAAACGGTGCGATGATAAGCGCTGGGATCGGTCGCTATGGCCCGTTCATTAAGTTTGGTGATGCCTATGTTAGCATTCCGGATGATGATAGCGTTTTGACCATAGGGTTAAACTTTGCCATTGATGCTATTGCCAAATCAGGTCAAAAGGCTGGCCGCAGCGTGGGGGATCATCCCGATGGTGGAGCTATCATGTTGAAATCAGGGCGTTTTGGCCCTTATGTTGAACATGACAAGATACGCGCAACCATTCCGAAAGCGCTTGATCCTGATACTCTTAGCCTAGAGGAAGCCATTGAATTGATCGCTAAGAAAAAGGCCAAAGGCCCGCAAAAAGCCCCTCGTGGCAAAGCGGCAAAATCGGCAAAACCTGCTAAAACGACAAAAACAGCAAAAAAAGCCAAGCAGACTTAAGCGATGAGTGATCCTGATAACGCTCCGCGCCCTCTGCCTGATGATGATCAGCTTATTACCTATCTTGATGATTTGGATGACTTGCCATCAGTAAAAGAGATCGCTCGTGCTTTTGGTCTTGTTGCGCATCAGCGCGCGCCTCTGCGAAAACGCCTAAAAGCGCTAGCAAACAAAGGCAAACTCAATCATCTGATGACCACCTCTGCCGCAACTGGTGATAACAGCGAAGCTTTGGAACTGCCATCTGTCTTGCCGTTAAAAATCATCTCCGTGACTAGCAATTGCGACTATATCGCGAAACCAGTGGCAGAAACCCTTCATCAGCAAGGGCAAAGCCTTATCATTCCGCACGATCGCAGGAAAGGCCGTGCCTATGCCCCCGGGGATGAGGTCTTGGCTCGCATCTCACCCAAAGGCCGGGGACGATATGTTGCTAAGGTCATCCGCGCCCTTAGCGCATCGAAAACAAGCGCTTTCGGGGAAGTGGTCAAAACTGACCGCGGATTTATTCTTGAAAACGCAGACCGCAACGCCAGACATCCTATGGATTTGCAGATTGATTCTAGCCTCGCAGTTGAGGCTGGCGATCTGGTTGAAGTGGAAATCCACCAAGGCCGTGGGTATTTAAGGCGAACAGCAAAAGTGATCCGTAAATTAGGAAAAAGCGGCGGCTATGCCAGCTTTTCTCCTCTTGCGATTGCAGAGTTTGAGTTACCTCATCATTTTGATGATGAGGTTCTGGCTGAGGCTGAAAAAGCAGACTTGCCAAATAGTGATGGGCGTGAGGATTTAACCACCATCCCACTCGTTACCATTGATGGAGCCGATGCCAAAGATTTCGATGATGCCGTTTATGCTGAACCTCATGGCGACGGATGGCGCATATTGGTAGCGATTGCGGATGTTTCATATTATGTCCCTGAAGGATCTGCCCTTGATCGCGAAGCAAGACTTAGGGGCAATTCCGTCTATCTACCGGATATGGTCATCCCCATGTTACCAGAAGCGCTGTCAAACGGGTTATGTTCACTAAAACCCGATGAGATCAGAGGATGCCTGGTGGCAGACATGACCATTGATGCTGACGGACAGAAAACCAGCCATCGCATATATCGCGGGCTTATGCGATCACAGGCAAGGTTAACTTATGATGAAGTAGAAAGTGTAATAACCACACCCGATGCCTTACCCCCTGCAGGATTAGCACCTGATTTGATTCAAAATCTTTTATCAGCATGGAAATGCCTTGATCAGGCTCGGCGTCATCGCGGCGCATTGGAATTGCATATTGCCGAAAAGAAAGTCCAGTTTGATGATCAAGGCAAACCCATCGCAATAAGCAAAAGATTTCAAAATACGAGCCAGAAAATCATTGAAGAAATGATGATTTTAGCCAATGTCGCGGCAGCGGAAACCCTTGAAGATAAAGGCCGATTATGTGTCTATCGGGCACATGAAGCACCCGATCCTACCCGCATTAATGGGCTTCATGATTTGTGTCGAGCGATGGGATTGTCCTTTGCCAAAGGTCAGGTGATCAGACCAAAAGATTTTAACCATCTCTTAGATCGTGCGCGGTCCAAATTAGGTGAAGGTGATAACCAGATGCTTAACGAAACCGTTCTGCGCTGTCAGTCACAGGCCGATTACCGGATCAGTAATCCAGGCCATTACGGGCTTGGGTTAATGAAATATGCTCATTTCACCTCACCTATCCGACGCTATTCTGATCTGATGGTGCATCGCAGTTTATTGCAAGAAAGCCAAATAACAACAGAAGACGCTGATGATATTTGCCAGCATATTTCAGATACAGAACGCCGCGCTGCGCGGGCCGAAAGACGCAGTGTGGATCGGTATTCAGCAAGCCTGATGACAGAACAAAGCGGCCATATTCTGGCAGGAAGGGTGACAAGCATCACAGGGTTTGGTGCCTTTATTGATATTATGGATTTCAACGCCGAAGGGTTATTGCCCCTTGGGCAGATGCCACCAGATTATTATCATGTCGACACCACCAGAGGCGTGATCAGAGGTGATAAAAACGGCATTGAACTGCGAACTGGTGATCAGATTGATGTGATGATCTTATCAGTGATACCCGTCAAAGGTTCTGTCTTATTGAGCTGGGCTGATACAGGACTAATGCGAGAAAACAACACAACAAAGAGGCATTCATCACGCCGCCGATCAGCCACACAGCCCCGTCATGGCAAAAAGCAACACAAAAAGCAGAAGAAACAGAGATAGAAGCCTTGACAGAAAGACTCAAAACAGTCTAAATGCCGCTTCTGGATAGGAGAAGGTTATGGCCAAACCAGCAACATTACAAATTAAACTCGTCAGCACGGGTGACACTGGTTATTACTATGTCACAAAGAAAAATCCTCGCACCAAGCCTGAAAAGCTTGAGTTGATGAAGTATGACCCAAAGCTGAGAAAACACGTCCTTTTCCGCGAAGCTAAAATCAAGTAATCTCTCTTTATTACTAGCGTGACATGGGAGAGGCTATGCGCCTTGGCATCGACCTAGGCGGCACCAAGATCGAAGCCGCTATTCTTAACAATAACGGTCACATGATCTGGCAAAAGCGCCAGCAAACCAGCAAATTAAGTTATGACGAAACCATCACCCGTATCACTGGGCTGGTGGATGACGCCAGGCAAAGCACAGGTTTTGCTGGTCCCATTGGTATTGGCGTCCCGGGAAGCATTCGCCGTTCTACCGGAAAATCGCAAGGCGCTAGCCTTACCTACCTTAATAACCGTGATCTTCAATCTGATCTAAAATCCGCATTAAACACGGATGTCAGAATGGCGAATGATGCGAACTGCTTTGCTCTTTCTGAGGCCACGGATGGGGCTGGAAAAGGTTGCGAAGTGGTGTTTGGACTAATCCTTGGTACTGGATGCGGAAGTGGAATTGTTATCAATGGCAGGCCTCTATCAGGCATAAATGGGATTGCTGGCGAAGTGGGGCATAACCCCTTGCCTTGGCCAATTACGGATGAATACCTTAATCATGATTGTTGGTGCGGCAACAGCGGATGCATTGAAACTTTTATTTCAGGCACAGCGATAAGCAAAGATTATTATGACCGAACAGGTGTTGATATTCCGGTTGAGGATATCGCCGCCCGTATCAACACTGATTTGGTCGCGCAAAGCGTGTTTCAAGTTCTAGAAGATCGTCTGGCCAGAACCCTTGCGATGGTGATCAATACGCTTGACCCTGATGTCATCATATTGGGTGGGGGCCTTTCTAATTTGGACAGGCTTTATCAGAATGTTCCACCAAAATGGTCACAACTGGTGTTTAGTAAGGACATTGAAACTAAATTGCTAAAGCCACATTATGGCGATTCTAGCGGCGTTCGTGGCGCCGCTTGGCTTTGGCCTGATGAGTGATCATAACGCCAATCCTGTTCTTCCATGGCTATGCCGCGATTGTTTAGATGACGGCAACAGCACCACCCAACCTCAATGCCCGTCATGTGGATCATGGAAAATGATCCGTCACCCTGAACTTCGTCAATTGACGTTAGCTCATGTGGATTGTGATGCTTTTTACGCAGCCATTGAGAAGCGTGACCATCCTGAACTTTTGCATAAACCCGTGATTGTTGGTGGCGGAAAGCGCGGTGTTGTTGCGACAGCCTGTTATATTGCCCGTATCCACGGGGTTCGTTCAGCTATGCCTATGTATAAGGCGCTCAAGCTCTGCCCTGACGCCGTTGTTGTTCGACCAAGGATGGAGGTTTATAAGGCGGTAGGACATGAAGTCAGGGCATTAATGCTATCCCTCACACCGCTGGTTGAACCTCTTTCAATTGATGAGGCTTTTCTTGATCTGAGTGGCACCGAAACCTTGCATCAGCGGTTTCCTGCCGCCAGCATGGCACATCTTGCTAATCTCATCAAAACAGAACTGGGGATCACCGTTTCTATTGGTCTTTCTGGCAATAAGTCACTTGCAAAAATGGCCTCAGATATGGATAAGCCAAAAGGATTTCATATTATTGGCATGGCTGAGGCGGCTAGCCTTTTGGCGCCCCTTCCTGTCAATGTGATTTATGGCACTGGCAAGGCCATGAGCCAGAAATTCAACATTGCAGGGATCAAAACCTGCGGCGATCTAGCAAAAGCGCCTTTAGAACTCGTTATGACCATCGCTGGCAGTAATGCTGTCCGTATCAAACAATTAGCGGCCGGCATAGATCAACGCCAAGTCGTCCCTGACCGCCCAGCGAAATCCATTTCCTCTGAAACAACATTTGATACTGACCTTGCTGATCTTGATGCGCTAACCGCTATCCTTGAAAGCCTAAGTGATAAGGTAGCAAGTCGTCTGAAATCCAATAATCTCGCTGGGCGCCGTGTGGTTCTGAAACTCAAATCACATCAGCATCAGCTCTTGACCCGAAGCCAGACCTTGCCAGATCCAACCCAATTGGCACGCAAGATTTTTGACATAGGGGTTAAGATGCTCAAGGATGAGGTCGCTCCCCATCTGTTTTGGCGACTGATTGGTATCGGGGTTGAACAACTGGTACCATCTGATCAAGCTGATCCTGTCAATCTAGCAGAACCTGATCTTGCCCGTGTCATTGCCCTTGAAGATACCGTTGATCGCTTGCGGCAACGTCATGGAAAGACGGCGATTGTTTCCGGACGGCAATTTTCGCGCCATTCCCACAAAGATTCTGGTGATAATGACCCTGACAGCAAAGAAGATGACTGATCTATCTCTGCTAGCAGGTATCATCATTAAGAGGGTCAAAACTCTCCATAATAGCGCGCATGCTGAAATCCCCATAATCGACAATATAAGATCGAATGACACCATTTTCCTGAACCATGAACTCAATTTCATATTCAGGTTCAGCATCGCTAGCAGTGGGATTAAAATAAGCCACCCTTAAAGGCCAATATTTATCATCTGCCATATGCCCAAGATCAACACGCGGCGGTGAATGCTTTGCCTTACCGATAAGCGAGCTAACAAAATATTGTGAATCTGACATCTCACCGCCAATAAAGAGATGGGTTTGATAAACACGGCCGCCTGTGTTGGCCTGCTGAATCAAAGAGGATAAATGTTGAACAGGGAACACCGTATCGGATGGTAATTCCACGGTGCCTTCTTCACTGCCAATAAAACTGGCCTCGCCATACCCGGTAAATAAATTGGCATAGCCTTCATGGGTTTGCCTCCCATTATAGGTAGAATCCTCAGTAATAGAAAAAGAAAAGCTATCGCCCTTATGCGATTCCCATGTTTCATATTGGGAAATAAACTCTGATGTTTGGCCTTCGCTGAAAATAAAATTAATGGCGTATTTTTCAGTAGAATACCATCCATCACAGCCTTTATTGATAGAATAGAATGTCTTGCCATTCACGCTTTCCACCGTTGAATTGGATGTATTTTTCCATAAATCAATTTGATAGACCGCTTTATGTGAGACAAAACCTGAGGCTGTCGCCGCCATCACAGGCGATATCATAAAGCTCAGAACCATCACCCCATAAGCTAAAACACGCATTGATTTGCCCTTTTCTGTCTAAAACCTATTATCTATTATCTAAAGTAGCGCAAAATTATCAACTGACTATCATTAATATGAAAGCTGATTTATAAAATATCGAATGAACAGCCAGCCTCCCCTCATCACCTCGACTGATCAACTCGCTGATATCTGTGCCCGCATGGCTGCACATAAAGATATCGCCATTGATACGGAATTCCTGCGTGAGACTACGTATTATCCCAAACTCTGTCTTGTCCAAATTGCATCACCAGACGAAGCGGCGGCAATTGACCCATTGGCTGATGGCATTGATCTGTCCCCCCTCGTCGGGCTTTTGAGTGACGCGAACACCACTAAAGTGTTCCATGCTGGCAAACAAGATCTTGAGATTTTCTTTCGCATGATGGGGGAATTGCCGAAATCTATCTATGATACCCAGATCGCGGCAATGGTGTGCGGCCTAGGGGATCAAGTGGGTTATGACAAATTGATACAGCATATCCTTAGCATCACGATCGACAAGTCCTCGCAATTCACTGACTGGAGCCGCCGCCCCCTCTCGCCTCGACAATATCGTTATGCGCTTGATGATGTTATTCATCTGGAACGCGCCTATCATATCCTCAAAGACCGTATTGATTCCGCCGGACGACAACATTGGCTGACCGAAGAGATGACCGCACTATGCCAACCCAGCCAATATGAGGTGGATATTGATACAATCTGGACCCGCATCAAGCATCGTATTCATAAACCACAAGCGTTAAACCGTCTTAAACATTTAGGCCGGTGGCGTGAACAAGAAGCCCAGAAAAGGGATAAGCCCAGACAGCGTATCGCCAAAGATGACACCTTAGTTAGCATAGCTATGCAAGGCCCAACCACCTTGGCTGAATTGAATGATGTTCGGGGCGTTAACCCGAATGTCACCAAACCTTATGGGGGGGAATTGATTACCCTAATAGCAAAGGCTGATCATGAGGATCGTGCGTTGTGGCCTACCCCGCCCTCACGACCTGAAAAGCCTGCCCCACAAGCGACCGCTGATTTGCTTAAGGTCTTGCTGAAACATTGTGCTGAGAATGCTGAAGTTGCTAGCCGTCTGATTGCCAGCAGTCAAGAGATCGAAAGCCTTGCCAAAGGCCAAGCAGAAGGGATTATGGCTCTCGCAGGTTGGCGACATGAAGTGTTTGGGCAATGGGCAGAAAAGCTATTAAATGGTGATATCGCCATCACTGCAAAAGGCAACAAAACTATTATTGTGCCAAAGTGATTTTTTGGGACATTGTCCGGTTTACGCTTGCCATACGGCGCTTGAGCAAATCACCACTCCCTATAAGCACCGGATCAGCGGCAAGGGAAAATCCCCCATCTGTCTTTGTGATGGTAATCTGATCCAACACAGGCGTAATGCCGCCACTAAAAGTCATAAGCATCCGCAACAGCAATCCCACAGTTTTAGCGGTTTTCTTAAAGGTTTCGGGCAGAATAGACATGATATTTTTATTTACTGGCAAGACCCCCTCATATCGCGCATAGAGCGCAACCGCCATCCAGACGCGCTCCATATGGGTAAGCCCATTGACCGAAAGGCCTAGCATTTTTTCCACGGCTAATTTTGCACGGTGATCAGGGTGTTCAATCCATGCCAGATCACAAAGATAGCAACAGGCCGCAGCCAGACGCCTTGTATCAGCGTCATAAGCATCAAGACACTGAAGCACAAGCTTTTCTAAAGTTTCCCCTTGCTGTGGAAAGCGTGCCGTCATCGCCGCATATTCTTTAACCCCATCCATTAACGGATCAGAGCCACGGTTGTCTAAATCCAGACAATCATAGAGCATTCCCTCACGCACACCAAAAGCAGAAAAGATAATTTCAGATGGCTCAAGATGTGTGATTAACGCACGGGTAAGGCGAATGGCTTGCGTCATATTAGGGCGCCGCGCTGCGGGGATACCATAGATTTGCCCTTGTTTTTCTTCAATAGATGCCATCATTTTTTCTAATTCATCAGGCATCATAGTAAGGCCATGAACAATATCCAAACGCGGTTTTAACAGAAAACTATACGCTGTTGCAATCGCTCGCCAAACGCCGCCAACCGCATAAAACCGCTGACCTTTGGATAAAGGCAACCATGATACCTGACGGAGAAAATCATCAATGATCTGCCTTTCGTAATCAATCAGATAGCCGCAAGGCAAGCTTATCGCCTGATCACGATCAATCACTTTACCTTCTGATATTCGGACCAACTCTAAACTGCCGCCGCCAAGGTCAGCAACAACGCCGCAAGGGTCTCTGAAACCCGCACACACCCCTGAGGCTGATAAATACGCCTCTTGCTGACCTGAAATCACCCTGATTTCTATGCCGAGAATAGCTTTGGCTTTGGCAAGGAAATCTTTGCTGTTATTAGCTCGCCTAACCGCTTCTGTGGCAAAGGCCTCAAGCACATCAACCTTGCTTAGACGCGCCAGCATAGCAAAACGGCTTAGCGTTTCTAGCGCGTGCTTCATCTGTTTTTCGCCTAATTTTCCGGTTGTGTTGACTTCCATTCCAAGGCGGCACACTTCACGTTCATTAAATTGAGGATGGGGAAACTTTCCCCCAGACCTATAAATCACAAGGCGGATGGAATTTGACCCAATATCAATCAATCCAATGGTTGATGAGGCGCGGTTTAATCGCTCAAGCGTTGTCCCAGATAGGGTAGTAACGGGAAGGTTCACATTCATTATTTCCGTCATACTAGTGGTTTTCCAGGTCGTAGGGTTTTGGCTCATCAAGCGCTGATCCACGACCGGAAAGGCTAGGATTAGTCATAAAAAAGTGATGCGCGGAAAAGGGCTTAGTTTCAGCATCAGGATGCCGAATATAACGACCATCAGGCTGTAAAAGCCAAGTGTTACTCGTATCTTTGATATTCGTCATCATAATTTGATCAAGTATTTGCCGATGAACCGTAGGATTTTCTATTGGCATAAACACTTCAACACGGCGATCAAGATTGCGAGGCATTAAATCTGCTGAAGAAATGTAAATCTTTGCGTGTGATGATGGCAGAGGTTGACCATTGGCAAAAGTATAGATGCGTGAATGTTCCAAAAACCGCCCGATCAATGATCTGACACTGATGTTTTCTGATAGCCCCTTCACCCCTGGCCTAAGACAGCAAATTCCTCTGATCACCAATTCAATTGGAACACCGGCTTGGGATGCTTCATAAAGCAAATCAATTGAGGGTTTATCAACAAGGGAATTCAGCTTAAGCCAAATGCCTGATGGCTCACCTCTTTTGGCAGCCGCAATCTCATTTTGTACAGCCTCGGTGAACATATCCCTTGCTGATACGGGGGCAAACTTCACCTTATTTAGCTTTGCCGGTGTCACATATGAGGTCATATAATTGAAGATACGAACAATATCAGAACAGATGCTAGGGTCACAGGTAAAATAGGAAAGGTCGGTATAAACTCTTGCAGTCATAGGATGATAGTTTCCCGTTCCGCAATGAGCATAACTGCGCAAGCCATTTTCCTCTTGCCGCACAACCAATGATAATTTTGCGTGGGTCTTTAGATCAACAAACCCAAACACCACTTGAACGCCGGCACGTTCTAATAACCGTGCCAAACGAATATTGACCTCTTCATCAAATCTCGCCTTAATTTCCACCATTGCCGTCACAGATTTTCCAGCTTCTGCTGCTGCAATTAATGCCCGTACAATCGGGGAATCTGGCAGGGTGCGATAAAGCGTCTGACGAATGGATATGACCTTTGGGTCTTCTGCGGCTTGGCGCAAAAACTGAAGAACAACATCAAAACTTTCATAAGGATGATGAACCAAAATATCCTTTGATCGGATTGCCGCAAAACAATCACCGCCAAAATCCCGGATCCGCTCTGGAAAGCGCGCTGAATAAGGCGGAAAGCGAAGGGTATCACTGCCAGCATTGCAAATCTGACTTAAATCAGACAACCCAATCATGCCGCCGACATAATCAATATCACTATCAGACACCATCAGTTTATTTGCCAGCACCTGTGTCATTTCATCAGGCCCTTCTGATGATAATTGCAAGGCGATAACATTTCCCCTACGCCGCGCCCTAACCGCGTTTTCAAAACTAGCGACCAAATCTTCAGCTTCTTCGTCAAACTCAATTTCCGAATCTCGGATGACCCTAAACAGCACATGATTAACAAGTTTATGATCGGGAAAAATCTCATCCAGATTGAGTAAGATCGTATCCTCAAGAGTGATAAAGCGTGCGCCATTTCCCGGAAGCGCAAAAAACCGATTAAGAACCGGTGACAAAAGGATTAATGCCGTTTTGTTTTTCTTTTTGTCATCTTCAAGGAACAAAAACATCCCAAACCCATTATTTGCAATAAAAGGAAATGGGTGTGCTGGGTCTAATGTTTGCGGGGTAATGATCTGAATAATATCTTCTAGGATATGTTGTTTGATATGGTCCATATCCTCGGCGGTTACTTCATCAGCTTTGATCACCGAAACATCATTTTCCGCCAATTCTTTGAGCAAAATAGGCAAGATTGTTTGTTGATGTTCAAGCAAATGCCGAACCCTTTCATCAATCTCCTCTAACTGGCGTTGCGGTGTTACAAAACTGTTATAGTAATCCAGTTTATTTCCATTCTTGACCAAATGCTTAAGCCCTGCCACACGCACGGTTAGAAACTCATCCAGATTGCTAGCAGAGATGGCAATAAACCGAAGCCGCTCTAGCAAAGGGTGATGGTGATTAGCTGCCTCAGCCATCACGCGTTCGTTAAAGGCAAGCCAAGACAGCTCACGATTAATCAGGTGATAATCTTCTTCAATTTCCATGGGCGGGATGGCAAAAGTCTCAGCCAAAAACGGCGATGCCTCTTGATCCGTGTTAATCTGTGCCGGCTCTGTTGAACCCAAGGCGGAATCCGGATTAATATCTTTAGGCTCAATATTTTTCATTTTGCGTGTTTTCATCCCACATCTTCAAACCCTAACCTTTCCCCATTATCGCGTCTCATGAGTAAAGCCTAGATTGATCATGGCGTTGACGATAAGCTCATGATATAACAAATTTATGACAAAAGCACGATTCCATGACACAAACAATCTGATCATTGCCCCCTCTGTGTTAGCAGCAGATTTTGCCAATCTTGCTGAAAATATTCGCCAGGTTGAGGCAGCAGGCGCGGATTGGATTCATCTTGATGTGATGGACGGACATTTTGTTCCAAACATTTCTTTTGGCGCCCCTGTGATTAAAGCCTTGCGGCCAGTCACAACACTTCCCTTTGACTGTCACCTTATGATTAGTCCAGCAGAACCATATCTTAAGGATTTTGCTGATGCAGGGGCAGATCGCATTATTGTTCATGCCGAGGCCACCCATCATCTTGACCGTAGCCTTCAGATGATTGCTGATTTGGGTTGTCAGGCTGGTGTCGCTATAAATCCTGCCACCCCAATTGATGCGATCCATCATGTTCTTGATCGGGTTGATTTGGTTTTGCTAATGACCGTTAACCCCGGATTTGGTGGACAATCCTTTATTACCTCAGTTCTTCCAAAAATTACTGCTATGCGATCAGTTATTGGTGATCGTCCCATCCGGATTGAGGTAGATGGCGGCATTACAGCAGATACCGCACCTCTTGCCATTTCTGCCGGGGCAGATACTTTGGTTGCTGGTTCATCCGTGTTCAAGGGAAATGCTTCGGATTGGGCAAACCATATCCGCGCCCTTCGCGGTTAATCCTATTTTCTTCATTCCTGCCTTGCCAAATCCGTTTTTCATCCGTCATATTAATATGATCTTTTAATAAATCACGGAAAACGCATTGGGGGGGACATGCTAAGC
>JAQCJL010000043.1 GCA_027593125.1 Pseudomonadota bacterium
AGGACGAATTGCTGAAAAGAGTACCGATAGGAAGCATGGGAACACCCGAAGATATTGCCGCCGCAGTTGTCTATCTGGCTAGCCCAGAGGCAGGGTATCTGACAGGGGCCACACTGCATATTAATGGCGGTATGGCCATGCTATAAATTGCCATATGAAAAGATTGAACTGATCGCTGTAAATTAGGCTAGTATAATTGTTATCAAGACATTATAGTAATTCCACTATTAAGCTGGTTTTCAGCAATTTTATATGGTAACAACCGACCACTTTCAGGCCTTTCATGGGCTAAATTAAATATTGGGAGACATCCATGAGCGATACTTTTGACCGTATTAAATCCATCGTTGTTGATCATCTTGGGGTTGATGATGATAAGGTAACGGAAACCGCAAATTTTGTTGAAGATCTTGGTGCCGACAGCCTTGATACAGTTGAACTTGTTCTTGCTTTTGAAGAAGAATTCGGCATCGAAATACCTGATACTGCTGCTGAAAAAATTCAAACCATTAAGGATGCTGTTGATTTCGTTAGCAGCGCTTCCTAATTCACCGAAGTTAAAGTGACTATTTGATGAGACGCGTTGTTGTCACAGGTATGGGTATTATCAATCCGCTTGGTTTGGGGGTTGATCATACTTGGAATGCTCTGACTTCGGGAAAGAGTGGGCTGACTGATATCAAAGAATTTGATGTCTCAGATCTGCCTTGCAAAGTGGCAGGACGCATACCTGTTGATGACTCGCGCGACCATCCGATAAATCTTGATGATTTGATTGATCCTAAAGATCAACGGAAACTTGACCGTTTTATTGTCTATGGCATGATTGCAGCGGATCAGGCTATTCGCGACTCTGGCTTTATTGCTGATAGCGAAGAAAAGGCTCATCGTGCCGGGGTTATGATTGGGTCTGGGATAGGTGGCCTAGAAACCATTTATCATGCTAGCATTCTTCTTAATGAGCGTGGCCCAAGACGCCTTAGTCCCTTTTTTATTCCCTCAGCTTTGATTAATCTGATCTCTGGTCAGGTGTCTATTCGTCATGGTCTCAAAGGGCCTAACCATTCGGTGGTGACGGCTTGTTCAACAGGGGCACACGCAATAGGTGATGCTAGCCGATTAATCAAATATGGCGACGCAGATGTAATGATTGCTGGTGGTGCCGAAGCCGCAGTATGCCGTCTTGGTATCGCAGGGTTCTGTGCCCTTAAAGCCTTATCGTCTGGGTATAATGACACCCCTGAAAAGGCTTCACGCCCATGGGATAAAGGACGTGATGGTTTTGTGATGGGCGAAGGCGCAGGGGTTTTGGTGCTGGAAGAATATGAACATGCCAAAGCGCGCGGTGCCAAAATCTATGCTGAAATCAAAGGTTATGGTCTTTCGGGTGATGCCTATCACATTACTGCCCCGGCAGAGGATGGCGATGGTGGGTTTCGTTCCATGTCTGCGGCATTAAATAATTCAGGCCTTAACATTGAAGATATTGACTATATCAATGCTCATGGCACCTCAACCCCATTAGGCGATATGATTGAACTCAACGCAGTCTCCAAGCTTTATCATGGTGACAAAAGCGCCATTAACATGTCTTCAACCAAAAGTGCGACAGGTCATTTATTGGGCGCTGCCGGCGCAATTGAAGCTATTTTTTCGATTATGGCAGTTCATCACGATACCTTGCCACCAACCCTTAATTTAGATGATCCTTCTGATGATGTCGGGCCGATCAATCTGGTCCCGCATGAGGCACAGCAGAAAACAGTTCGTAACGCTCTATCCAATTCATTTGGATTTGGCGGAACTAATGCTTCGCTGATTGTGGGCAAGTTGGACTAACCTTAAGGTGCCTGAGCGCGGCTCTGATAACCCTTCTGCTTCCCGGTCTTCTTCCTTTTATCGTAGATTAATTAAGGTCGTCCTTGCCGCATCTGTGTTGGCAGTTTTTATTTTTGTGATGGGTTTTATTTGGGTAAGCGCCGTTCTTCAGCGCCCATCTTTGGCTACCCAAGATGTTATTCTTGAAATAAAACCCGGGGATGGCCGTGTGGTCATCAGCCAGCGATTGAACCAGATTGGCTTGCCGCATCACCCATGGGTCTACCGAATTGAAGAATGGCGCCGCGGCAAAGGGTATTTGCCAAAGGCAGGGGAATATCGCTTTATGGCGGATGGTTCGCTCGCTGAGGCCATGGACACCATCCATAAAGGTGTTCCTATTCAGCATGATTTGACGATATCAGAAGGGCTTAGCTCACGGCAGATTGTTGCCTTGCTCAGAAATGATGATCGGCTTTCTGGTGAAATTCAATTGATACCTGATGAAGGCAGTTTATTGCCCGA
This sequence comes from Pseudomonadota bacterium, assembly GCA_027593125.1. GTDB lineage: Bacteria > Pseudomonadota > Alphaproteobacteria > Puniceispirillales > UBA1172 > UBA12202. Next base: position 2,344 of record JAQCJL010000043.1, read on the forward strand.
AACCTATTATTTTTCGCGGCATACCGACCGCAACGCTTTGATCCGCAGAATGCAACAACTGCGAGAAATAAAGTTTGCTGAGATTTGGGCAAGCCGTGACCCTGATCATGTTTTGAAATCAATAGAAGACGCGGTCATTCTGGCATCTATTGTTGAAAAGGAAACTGGCATTGCCGATGAACTTGGATTAGTTGCCTCAGTGTTTTTGAATCGCATCAAAGCCAGCATGAAACTGCAATCTGACCCTACGGTTCTCTATGGTCTTGAGCAAGATGGGATTGTTGTTGAAAAACTTCTTCGCTCGCATCTTAAGCATGATTCGCCATGGAACACTTATCGCATAAAGTCCCTACCGCCCAGTCCGATTAGCAACCCTGGACTTGCCAGTTTTCTTGCCGTTGTTAAGCCTCAGCAATCAGATTATTTTTACTTTGTTGCTGATGGAAAGGGTGGCCATAGGTTTGCCAAAACTTACGATGAGCATAAAGCCAATATTAAACTCTGGAAAGAGGCGAGGGATTAGATTTGGCTAATGGTGAATCGGCCATTGTTTCACCCGGCTTGCCTGTTGTAAGATAGGGGAACATAGAACAGAAAGACGCTTTGAGTGATGACACCATCTGCTTCAACTATGCCATCTTCCGTCTCTCGCCGTGGGCTTATGCTGGTGCTATCATCACCCTCAGGGGCAGGGAAGTCATCTATTTCGCGCAAATTGTTAGAACAAGATGATAACATTAGCCTTTCGATATCCGCGACTAGCCGCAAGCGCCGTCCGGGTGAAGTTGAGGGAAAAGATTATCATTTTGTTGAACCTCAAGAGTTTCAAATCATGATCAATGAGAATCGGTTTCTCGAACACGCCAAGGTGTTTGATCATTATTATGGAACGCCTTCTGATCAAGTCATGGAGAAAATTGAGACAGGAAGTGATGTGTTATTTGATATTGACTGGCAAGGGACCCAGCAACTCAAAGCCAAAGCCCGCGATGATCTGATTTCAGTATTTATTTTGCCACCGTCTTATCGGGAATTAGAAACTCGTCTTAAAAAACGCAACCAAGACTCGGATATGGAAGTCGCTAAACGTATGTCAAAAGCAGCAGATGAGCTTAGCCATTATGCCGAATATGATTACATTATTATCAATCATGATTTGAACGAATCCGTGCGGCATGTTCATGCGATCTTAGCAGCTGAACGGCAACGCCGATTTAGGATGAATGGGTTGACAGAGTTTGTCCGTCAACTTCAGGCAGGGTATTAACGACGCTGTTCTTTCAAGGCGCGTGCTAGGATACAAAACTCATCCAGGGTGAGGGATTCAGGCCGTCTTTGCCCATCAATACCTGCTTTATCCAACAGTGTTAATCCGCCTAATGACCGTAAAGAGGTGCGCAACATTTTCCGTCTTTGGTTAAAAGCGGTTTTGGCAATCTCTTGCAAAAGTTCTCTTTCCGCTGGAAAAGCGGGGGTTAGACGCGGCAATAACCGGATCACGCTTGAGGTAACTTTAGGTGGTGGCACAAAAGCCGAAGGGGGAATATCAAAGCATAGTTTCGTCTCTGCTAACCACTGGCACATAATGCTAAGGCGACCGTAATTTCCGCCACCAGGTTGGGCAGTGATGCGCTCAGCCACTTCACGCTGAAACATTAAGGTCATAGATTGAAATGCAGCGGCGTGATCTAGCCAGCCAAACAATAATGGTGTGGCAATGTTATAAGGCAGATTTGCAATGATCTGGCGCGGCGCATCGGCAGGGCCTAATTCATGGACAGGTATGGTCAGCGCGTCGCCTTCTATAATACTTAGTCTACCGTTGCTTGCCTTTACCAACGGTTGTAGCGCTTCAATAGCGCGGCTATCTTTTTCAATGGCAATCACGCGTTCAGCCCCTGCCATGAGAATGGCACGTGTCAAACCGCCAGGGCCGGGGCCAATTTCAATGACGGTATGCTGTGGCTGGATACGCGCTTCACGCGCTATTCTTCCGGTCAAATTCAGGTCGAGCAGAAAGTTCTGTCCTAATTTGCGTCTGGCATCAAGACGATATGCCTTTATTACCTCTTTAAGAGGCGGCAGAGCAGCAATAGGGTCAGTTGGAGCCATAAGATAAGCCCATATGTTCTGCCCGATGTTTTACCATTTGCCGAGCCATGGTAATTGCGGCGATCAAACTGTCTGGTCGGGCTGTGAATTTCCCAGCTTGGTCTAACGCTGTGCCGTGATCAGGTGAAGTGCGAATAAAACTTAAGCCCAGCGTAACATTGACGCCATGATGAAAATCTAGCGTCTTTACAGGGATCAAGGCTTGATCATGATACATCGCCAACACGGCATCATAGTCTTGTCGCCGGTCTTCAAAAAAGAGTGTGTCAGCAGAATGTGGCCCAGTGATATGTAGCCCTTCTTCTTGGAGTAGTTGAATGGCTGGGATGATCTGTTGGATTTCTTCATCACCGATTGTGCCAGATTCGCCAGCATGAGGATTAAGGCCAGTAACCGCGATGCGAGGGTTTTTAATACCAAAATCCATGATCAGCCCTTTTGCCATTAGCCGCAAAGTCTTTGTGATGCGTTCAGGCGTGATGAGGGCAAAGACATCGCGTAAAGGCACATGAATAGTAAGGGGGGTGATGTATAACGCTGAATTTGCTAACATCATGACAGGATATTTTTCTTCACCATCTTCCCCACGATCAAGTTCAGCCAAATATTCGGTATGACCAGGATAAGCAAAGCCAGCCTTGGTTAATGTGGCTTTTTGAATAGGATTGGTGATCAGTGCGTCGGCAAGACCTTTTTTGATCATACTAACAGCGTCGGTGATGGCGCTGATGACTTGTGCGGCGTTTTCAGGTGATGGCACCCCGTCGGTTATCTCTTTGGGCCAAATCATTGGGATAACCCCAAGATGGCCAGAGGGAAGCGTGTCTATTTGATTTGGACCAATCGTGGTGATAGTCGCGTTGATATTGCCCCGTTTAGCCAAGGCTTCTAGTCGGTCAGGGTCATCAATCGTCCAGAGATTGTGTTCGCCTGATGCCACGGCCATTAGCAATAATTCACCACCAATACCTGCAGGTTCCCCCGGTGTTACCAGAAGCCGTGGAGGTCTTGGCAGTGTTCCGGCAGGCATTAGAAATTTATCCGGATATCAACCACCGCCTCACGCCGCAATTGATTAAGATAACGCTGTGATAAGATGGAAAAGTAACGGTTTTGGATTGTTTGTTTCAAAGCCTCAATGCTGGGAAGATCGGTGCTTGGAACGGATTTATCGCAAACCATAAAAATTGCCATGCCTTCGTTGAACGAAACAGGCCCCGTTTTCATTCCAGCCTCAAGCGGAGCGATCAAATCGCGCAGATTAGGAGCTAAGCTATAGAGAGGCATACTGCCAAGCAAAAAGGGCAAATCTGACCCATAGCTATTATTCAACACCTCTAAATCTTGGCAAGTTGTAATCGTATTGGTGTCACGGGTAAGCTTTGCCGCTGCTTCAAGGCGGCTAGCGTCATCACTTGTGGTCATAGGATAGAAAAGGCGGGTTAGAATAATTTCCGCTTCAAATGGGCTGGCACGACCACTGTCACGACGGCCTTTGATGCGATAAATGGTAATTGCACCATCACGATCAATAGGATCTGTGACATCACCAGGTTTAAGTGAAGTGATGATAGGATAGATATCGGTATCAATGCGGCTTTCTAACACCCAGCCAATATTGCCGCCATTGCTTGCACTTCCAGCGGCAGAATATTGCTGTGCTATTCGTCCAAAATCGGCCCCTTTACGGATAGCATTAACCATCTGGTTCGCCAAATTAATGGTAGCGGCATAGTTTCTGCTGGGTTCAGGCAACAAGACAATCTCATCCAGATTGATATGAGGTTCTTCTAGGTTTTGCTTAAGCCGCTCTAACTCTACTTCTGCTTCAGCCTCAGCATTGGCGAACTGGCCTTGGAACCGGTTGTTGACGATACTAGCCCAGAAAATATCCGCTTTGAATTTTTTATGAATGACCTCTCGCGGTATCTCTAGTGCGGCCAGAACTTCATCTGGATTTTCATTATTTTGTGAAAAGGTACTGTCAATCAGTCTGTCTGCGCCTTGATCAACCGCATCAATCCTGTCTTGAAGCATAGCTGTGCCTTCGCTAATCTTAATGGTATCATCAATTAGCATTTGCAGCACATCACGATTGATCTGATCTTGGTTTTCTGCCGTTAGCCGAAGCCCGGTGGTCTTGATCAACATATTACGCCGTTGTTCCAGATCATGATTGGTAATGGGAATGCCATCGACCGTGGCGATGACTTCAATATCGGCGGCATAAACTCGCGTTGACAATGTCATCATGGTCAAGGTGATGATGGCCGTAATCCGTAACATGAATAAAAACAATCGCATGATTTGTCCTGTTCAAGCAGTCTGATCTGATCGAAGTAAAATTGCTAACCCAATCATTGTGACAATAAATCCCGGGGCAATCCCAGCAATGACTGGAGGTAAGCGCCCGGATGAGCCTAATACATACATGATATCTTTGAAAAAATAAAAACCTAGTGCAGAAAAAATCGCAAAAGCAATTAATCTGATCCGTTTTCTTCTGCCGCGATAGACCAATCCAAAATATCCAGCAATTAAGGTCATTCCGATTAAAACTAAAGGCATAGAAGCCTGATAATACAAATATGAGCGATGCCCCAGGCTGCTTAAGCCTGCCTGATCTAAAACGGTAATGTAATTCCATAACCGATAAATCGGAATGGTTTCCGGTTTCTTGTTAGAACTGGTCAGGTCCGTTCGCGTTAACACCGAGGGCAAGGTCAAAACATTGAGGCTGGCAATCGTTCCGTCCTGGCGGAGAACGCGCCCCCCCTCTAAGTGCCAATTGCCATTATCAAAGATCAAAGTTTCTGGCAGATAATGTGATGTCCAAGTGTTGTCTTTATCAAAAGTATAGACCTCACCTTGCTCAATGCTAAGCTCCGCTTGGTCTAGTCGTGTGCCACTGATGATTAGGTTTTGATATTCGCTGCGATCTTTGAGCCATATGCCCTCGGTTGACACCGTCAGATTGCGACCAGTTGAACCAAAATTCTGTTCTTCCATGACCATAAAACGGCTATTGGTTGCAGAAGAAATAGGGTCAACAACCACCAGCATGATCATGCTCAAAAGAATACCAGAAATCATAGGCCCAGTAATGATTTGTAACATCGACAGTCCACTTGACCTTGCGATGATAATTTCATTCTGCTGGTTAAGTTTATAAAAACTAATCAATGCCCCAAACATAACGGCAAAAGGCAAAATGAAAGGTACGCTAGAAGGAATGCGAAGCAATCCCATGATTAACGCGGTCAAAGATGAGATGCTCTCTTTGTTGGCACTTCGGCGCAACAATTCTGCCATATCTATCAGATTGACGATAAATATCAAAACTAACCCTGCCAAGAGGATATGAATCAGCGTATGGCGAAACAAATAGAGGGTTAAAATGCGGTTCCAACCAAAGCGATTCATGCTGGCAACGCTTCTTTCCGCCAAGGCTGCCACAGCGTTAAAAACCCAATCACTAATGGCAGAAAGACAACAAAATACATCAATGGGAAAAGTCCGGGAAGATTGACGGTCATACTTCTCGCGGTTAAATGCGCCAATTCAATAAACACCGTTAAGCCTGTCACGATACAGATCTGATACCAATAATGCCCGCGTTGGAAACGACTGCGCAAAAAGACAGAAATCACCATAATCACAAGGGATAAGGCAAGAATAGGCGCGGTGAGACGAAAATGACCTTCGGCTCTCATCTCGTCCTGATATTGGCTATTGGATATGGTTTTCGTCAGCAATTCTCCGATACTCATTTCATTATAATCCTGTGGCCGATTGCTATTAGTGACCGATTTTTGTGTCATATTTAGCTCATAGCTTTCAAACTCAAGAATTTGGGCTTTGGTTGAGGAGTCTGAAAATTGTGTTCGGATACCATTAAAAAGAACTATTGAAGGGTTTTCGTTATCGATAGAAACAGTGGCCTTTTCAGAATGAATTTCAATCACAACATCTTCGTTACGGCTGTCTCTTATAAAAACATCTTTGAAAACATTATCGCTTTGTTTCTGATTAATATAGATGGTCAAGCCTTTGGTTATGTCGATAAAGACCCCTTCTTGCAAGATAATGATAGGGGCGGATGTGCGGAGATTAGTCATAAAGGTTTTGTATTGCGAATAGGTAGCAGGCATCAGATAGGCGGAGTTTATCATCAGAAACATAGTGATCAGGCCACCCATTATCATGGGCCCAAGGCCAATACGAATAGGGGAGATGCCTGCCGCACTCATGGCAAGTAGCTCTTTGTCTTGCTGCATTTTTGACATCACGCTTGTGGCTGCAATGGTGGAACTAATAGGTAGAATGATCAACAGCCAGAACGGCACTCCAAGAAGCGTGACATAGAGAAAATCAATAAACAGGGCGCCTTTATTGACCAAAAGTTCAACCAGCCGAAGCGTTTGGCCAAGCCAAACCAACCCAATAATGGAAAAACTGGCCAGCAGAAGTGATGACAAGCACTGTCTCAGGATATACCAAGTTAAAACCATGTGTGTTATCAGCTCCGAATGCTCATCTGTCATCCCCATTGATGATAACAAGTGCCAGTTTCTTTAACATAAGGTGATCTTGCCGTTGCTTTTTTTATTACCATCTTCAATATAGGTGTTTGTAACTTATCAAAAAACCAACAGAAACAGTAAGGATTTTTTTATGACATCTCGGTTGACTCTCCAATTTGTCTCTCAGGATAAAGCCCCATCCTATCCGGTTATGCTTCTTGTCTCTGCAAAGGACAGCAACCCATTTCTAGATGCCGCAGGTAAGGCCCTGGATCAAACATTTAATGGCGCGATATCAAGGGCAATGACGGAGGCCTCTTTCAAGGCTGATCCTGGTGAAGATGTCGTTATTCGCGGCACAGAAGGGTCTGTGATCTTGGTTGGAATTGGGGCCAATGATGCCATTGGTGTAGAAAGTGAAAACCTTGGCGGCCATATTATGGCGGCGATGGCTAAATCAAAACTTAAAGATATCACTTTGATGGCAAGTGGGCGTTCGGCAGATTGGGTAGCAAGCCTTGCCTATGGAGCATATTTAGCGGGTTATCATTTTTCACGGTATTTCACCAAAGGTAAAAACGCAAATCCCACACAAGCTAGCATGGCCATAGTAGTGGATGATCCCAAGGCGACAACATCTGCCTATCAGCGGCTAGAAGGAATAGCTTCAGGCGTGTTTATGGCTCGTGATCTGGTGAGTGAGCCCTCAAACATTCTTTATCCGGCAGAATATGCCAATCGTTGTCTTGAGTTATCAAAGCTCGGCATAGAGGTTCAGGTGCTAAACGATGATGATATGTCAAAAGAAGGCATGCATCTTTTGCTTGCGGTTGGACAGGGCAGTGAACGCGAGTCTCGCATGGTGGTAATGCGCTGGAATGGCGGCGGCAATGAAGACCCTATGGTGTTAATCGGTAAAGGGGTTTGCTTTGATACTGGCGGAATTTCCATTAAGCCTGCGGCTGGCATGGAAGATATGAAATGGGATATGGGCGGTTCTGCCGCGGTTGTTGGTGCGATGAAGGCGATCGCCGCTGCTGGCATTAAACGCAATGTGGTAGGTTTAGTTGGACTAGTTGAAAATATGCCAGATGGCAAGGCGATTAAACCCGGTGATGTTGTGACCTCAATGTCTGGGCAAACGGTTGAGATCATTAATACCGATGCTGAGGGACGTCTAGTTCTGGCAGATGTGATGACATATGCACAACGTCATTTAAAGCCATCAATTATGATTGATTTGGCTACCTTAACCGGGGCTATTCTGGTTTCCCTTGGTATGGTGCAATCTGGTCTTTTTGCGAATAATGATCATCTTGCTTCGGCAATTTCTAATGCTGCCGCCGCCACTGGTGAGGGCACATGGCGAATGCCGCTGGGCAAAGACTATGACAAATTGATTGATTCCAAGATCGCGGATATGAAAAATATTGGTGGGCGTTACGGCGGTTCCGTGACAGCTGCGTGTTTTCTTCAGCGGTTTGTTGAAAACGATACGCCTTGGGCGCATCTGGATATTGCCGGAATGGCATGGTCAGACAAAGCCAAGCCAACGGTTCCTGCTGGTGGCACGGGATATGGTGTCCGGCTATTGACACATTTTGTTGAACATTTTCAACCGTCATCATAAGGGGAACTGATTTGGCAGAAATCGCCTTTTATCAGTTACAGTCGCGGACAGCACAAGAAGTGCTGCCGCGTCTTTTGCAAAAAACCCGAGCCGCAGATAAAACTGCTAAGGTCATTGCCCCGGAAAGCTTATCAACCGACATCAGCATGGCTATTTGGTCGGATCAACCGGATAGTTGGCTTCCTCATGGTATTGCTGGACGTGATGATGAGGATAAGTCGTTTTGTCCGATCTGGATTACGGATCATAATACCTCTGATCAAGATGAAGCATCCGATTTTCATTTCTATCTGGCTGGTCGAATGCCATCAGATGCGCTTCTGTCAGAAACAAATGCCCCTGTGCCTCGGATTTTTATTCTCTTTGATGGAAATGATACGGCTTTGCTAAGCGCCGCACGGGATGCATGGAAACAATGGTTAAAGCAAGGGCATGCGCTTAGTTATTATCAGCATGACAGCACTCAAGGTTGGGTGAAAAAGGCATAATCTGTCACTTCTCTTTGCTAAACATCTTGCCTTTATTTCTGGCCTTTCCTATAAGGCCATCAGGACTCCCCAAACTGGTTTTTATTTGAAAGGATTAACCATGGCTCTTGAACGCACCTTTTCTATCATCAAACCTGATGCAACACGTCGTAACCTGACTGGCGCCGTTGCGGCACGGCTAGAAGAAGGCGGTCTTAGGATTGTCGCCCAAAAGCGTATTCACATGACCCGTGAACAAGCAGAAGGATTTTATGCCGTTCACAAAGAACGCCCCTTTTTCAATGATCTGGTTGCTTTCATGATTTCTGGGCCTGTGGTTGTTCAAGTGTTAGAGGGCGAAAATGCCGTTGCCCGCAACCGTGAGATTATGGGCGCTACAAACCCTGCTGATGCTCAAGAAGGAACGATCCGTAAAGATTTCGCGGAAAGCATCGAAGCCAATTCAGTTCATGGCTCAGACAGTCAAGATAATGCCGCGATTGAAATCGCCTATTTCTTTAATGCTGATGAGATTGTTGGCTAATTGATTGAACTATCATATTTTATAAAGGGGGCTGATCGCCCCCTTTATGTTAAATAGCTGGTATTTTTACTAACCAGATCTGCTTTCCATCAAGACATCATGCCTTTTGGCTTATCTTTAGCAATTGCCGCTGATCCGTTTGGATCTACCGAGCGTATGGAAATATCTGTGTCTATCTTACAAATTCTGAAGAGACTCCCGCTATGCAGCTTGGAATTGCGAAAGGCAAACTAGATGTTATGGATATCTAAGGGGTAGTTCTGTTCGGCGCCTACAGCTAAGGGCTAAATAGTCGGCGCATCCCATAACGCCACTTCAAACATTTGAAAACTTCTTTTTCCAGTCCACGCAGCGGTTCTCATCTCGTTTTTCATAAACACGGATAGCTGAGGGGATATCCAACGTGAACTGGCTCTCATCATCATTCCCCAAAGCAGTTAATAGCATCGTGTACCAAGCTGTTATTCCGCCAGGGGGAGACACCTCAAACCTAGGGAATTCAGGGTCACCACCTGCTTCACTAAGCCAATCATCCGTAAGCTTGGGATTCAATGCCATAGCGCGCGCCAGCCCAACCATATCTGCGGCCCCTTGAGCCAACGAGTCTAGAGCGTCTTTTCGGGTTTTGATCCCACCCGTTATCATCAAAGGCACGCTGGTTACCTTCTGTGCCCGTTGGGCAAAATTAACGAAGTATGGGCCTCCAGCTGAGCTATCAGAATTTGCCTTTGCTCCTGGGAAATATGTGCCGCCGCTTATTTCTATCAGATCAATTGAAGTGTGATCCAGAATACGAATAGCCTCTAGAGCATCTTCTTGTGTTAACCCACCTTCTAACTGATCAGACGAGTTAATCTTAAGCCCGATAGGAAATGAAGAACCAACGGCACATCGCACTTTATCAATCACCTCGACAATAATCCGAGATCTCGCCTCAATAGACCCGCCATACTGATCATGACGACGGTTGAATAATGGCGATAGAAATTGGCTGAGTAAAAAACCATGCGCTGCATGAATCTGAACACCAGTGAACCCTACACTTTTCGCAACTGCCGCAGCTCTCGCATACATATCGGGTAGCTGCTGGACTTCTGTCATCAACATGCCTGCACACTGAAAACTTCCAATATTTAGCGCTGATGGTCCTGTAGGCTGGCTGATTGGTGAGTGTGACAAAGCTCCTGCATGACTTATCTGAGGCCATATATGCGCACCATCAATTGAAGCCCTAGAGGTCAGTGCGTGTAATGCCTGAAGATTAGAGTCATCTCCGAAAACCAAATTGCCAGGCTTTTCAGGGAAGCGTGGATCTCCTAGAACTTCAC
>JAQCJL010000044.1 GCA_027593125.1 Pseudomonadota bacterium
TGCTGTTGTCGGCTATTACCCGCAGCTGGTAAATTATTTGCCAACACGCAGTTATCTGACTGGTGAAACCTCACCGCCGCCACGTAATCCTCGGCTTCAGGCCTGCTTGAATCAATATCTCTATGCTGAATATCTAGTCACTGCAAGTACCATTCGGGCAGATGCTGCGGCTATTGGGGCCATGGATATGGGCAAGCTTACAGAACAAGATCGTACAAAGCTGACCAAGGCGCTTTCTGATATTCCTATGGCGTTAGACCAGGTCAATATCATCACCGCGCTTGAGGGTGATCTTGCTGTTATGGCGGCTGAATACAAACCCTTTCACACCGAAACCCGAAAGATTGAGCGCAATATTCGCCGACTTGAAGACCAGGTTGATGAGATCAAAGATGAATTGCGGCAGTATCGCAACACGTCTACTGGGGCGAAGATGCAACGTGAAATTGATGAATTGAGGGCAGAGATAAAAACCCTTAAAGACTCGATACCAGCTGAATGGCCAGCCCGGTCCAAGGCCTATCAGCAACTTGAACGTGACCTAACCAAGGCAGAGCGACTTTATCACCAGACATCTGAACGCGCTTATGCTGATATTGTCAGCGTCATTGAAAAGGCGCGTGCAGTTGACCCGGCGCTAGCCAATCAACTGGTCCTATTTGAAGAAAACACTCGGCATTCCATCGGTATCATGGCGCAGGATAGATTGCCCGTGGATATCGCACGGCAGATTTCTGGTTGCCTTGCCGTGCATCGGGATTTGTCGTTGTCCTTCTGATTGTTAGGATCATATTTGCGCTTGCTTGCATGCTAAAAATAAGGATAGCCTCAATCTGATTATGTGTATTGAGGTAAATGATGTCTATTCAACACGTTCGCGATAACAGAAAGATTGACCCATCCCAAGGCGAAAGGCGGCTGGATGGATCACCTGATGACAACAACCGGATTGAGATTGGGCCAACGAATCTGGCGTTTGACGAATGGGCGGCAGCTGGGCTGACTCCGCCCAATCTGGATGCTATGCGGCTTTATCGGTTGAACCGGATTATTGCCGGGTTGGCAGCGCGCGATTTGGACGCGGTATTGCTGTTTGATCCCCTCAATATCCGCTATGCCAGCGACACCACAAATATGCAGATTTGGAACACTCATAATCCGTTCCGCGCCTGTCTGGTGACGGCTGATGGCTATATGGTCGTTTATGATTATAAAAACTCCCCTTTCCTTTGTGATTTTAACCCTCTTGTGCGTGAGGTGCGTTCAGGGGCATCCATGTTCTATTTTGCAAATGGGGATCGCACCGGTGACGCGGCGCGGAACTTCGTTTCTGATCTGGATGAAATTATGTCCACACGGGTTGGCAAAGGTCGCCAGATCGCCGTAGATAAAATCATGGTCCATGGCTATCAGGCCCTGGTTAGTGGGGGCTTTCAGGTAGTTGAAGGCGAAGAACTAATGGAACATACCCGTGCCATCAAAGGCCCGGATGAGATTCTGGCCATGCGCTGTGCCATGCATGCTTGCGAGCAATCAGTAGCTGTTATGGAACGCGAGGCAAAGCCTGGCATGACAGAAGATGCCATCTGGGCACATCTCCATGCTGAGAATATTAAACGCGGCGGGGAATGGATTGAAACCCGACTTTTGGCCTCTGGTCCACGCACCTATCCTTGGTTTCAGGAATGTGGCCCACGTATTGTCCAGAACAATGAAATTCTTGCCTTTGATACTGATCTGGTAGGGGTATATGGGATGTGCAGTGATATTTCGCGCACGTGGTTTCTGGGGGATGGCAAGCCTAGCCAAGAGATGATTGATGATTATCGGTTGGCGCTTGATCATATTGAGGAAAACACCGCGCTGGTTGCGCCGGGGGTGCACTTGCGTGACCTAACCTTTAAGGGACATCAATTGCCTGATTCCTATGTTGGCGGTCAATATTCTTGCCGTTTTCATGGGGTTGGGCTTTGCGATGAATGGCCACTGGTTGCCTACCCACAAGAGTATGTCGAGGGGGCGTTTGACTATACACTGCAACCCGGCATGATGCTTTGTGTTGAAGCCTTGATTGGGCGCGATGGTGGGCCGTTTTCCATCAAACTTGAAAACCAACTGCTAGTGACCCAAGATGGTGTGGAAAACCTAACCAGTTATCCATGGGATGACCGCCTGATGGGGCGGTAAAACAAAGATATCGCGGATAACATGCGCTAAGATCAGCTTGGGTTCCAAACGCTCAAGATGGGGGATCACACTAGGGTCAGGGTCAGGGTCAGGGTCAGGCTTAGCCACTCATCCTTATGCTTTTCATGGCTTAATCTTTGAGCCGGACAGCCCCGATATGCGGTAAATGACGGTTATTCTCAGCATAGTCAATGCCATAACCCACCACAAAGGCGTCTGGAATATCAAAGCCGATCCAACGGACCTCAACCTCAGTCTCACGCCGAGAGGGTTTGTTCAACAAACAGCACACATTAAGGCTACGCGGTTGCCGGGTTTTAAGGATATCCAGCACTTGCGACAGCGTATGTCCGGTGTCTATTATATCCTCAACCACCAGAACATCAGCGCCAGCAATATCCCCATCAAGGTCTTTGAGGATACGTACCTCACGGCTGGAATGCATGGCACGGCCATAACTGGATACCGTCATGAAATCCACCTCAACAGGCAGATCAAGCCGCCGCACCAGATCAGCTATAAAGATAAATGATCCGCGCAACAAACCAATTACAACCAGTTTAGGGCTTTGAGTGAAATGCTTATTGATCTCGCGTGCAAGGGCGTTAACCCTTGCCGCGATTTCTGATTCCGGTATCAGAATATCAATATCATAATCTGGCAAAACGTCCTGATCTTCGGATTGATTTTCAGGGGCACCCATGACCTTATCCTTTGGCTAATGAAAAATGGAAGTAAAAGATATACCTACATCCCTAGGCAGATATATTTCATTTCCAAATACTCATCGATGCCATAACGGCTACCTTCACGCCCGATGCCAGATTGCTTAATACCGCCAAATGGGCCAATCTCGTTTGAGAAAATGCCTGTGTTCACAGACACAATGCCATATTCCAACTGTTCCGCTACACGCCAAACTCTTGCCATATCATTAGCAAAGAAATAGGACGCTAGACCAAATATCGTGTCATTGGCCATGGCAATAACTTCCTCTTCGGTCTTAAAGCGGAAAAGAGGGGCAACGGGGCCAAAGGTTTCTTCATGAAACACCTTCATGGATGGCTTGGCATCGGTCAGAACTGTTGGCTCAAAGAAGGTTGCGCCCAAATTGGAACGGCGACCACCAGTTAACACCTTTGCCCCGCCACTAACCGCGTCATTGACGTGTTCCTCGGCCTTTAGCATTCCCGGCTCATCAATCAGTGGACCCATGGTGACGCCATCTTCGGCGCCATTGCCAAGCTTCATTTTTTCTACCGCGGCCTTCATCGCGGCGGCGAACTCATCATAAATGCCGTCCTGAACAAAAATCCGGTTGGCACAGACGCAAGTCTGGCCAGCATTACGGAACTTTGATGCCAAGGCTTCTGGCACAGCAACAGATAAATCTGCATCATCAAAGACGATCAGCGGTGCGTTTCCGCCAAGCTCCATGCTGACCTTTTTAATGCTTTCAGCAGATTGCTTCATCAGCAAGCGGCCAACTTCGGTTGATCCGGTAAAGGTAATTTTACGGACAATTGGATTGGAACACAGCTCATTTCCAATGGCAGACGCGCTGCTGCCATTAATGACATTCATGACACCAGCAGGCACGCCTGCCCGATCCGCTAATTCTGCCATTGCCAAGGCCGAAAGCGGTGTTTGTTTCGCTGGCTTAATCACACCCGCGCAACCTGCCGCCATCCCGGGGCCAATCTTACGGGTAATCATCGCATTAGGGAAATTCCATGGCGTAATCGCAGCATAGACCCCGATTGGCTGTTTCAGCACCATTAGGCGTTTATCCGACTGATGCGGCATCAATACATCACCTGTAATGCGGCGACCTTCTTCTGCAAACCAGTCAATAAATGACGCGCCATAGGCAATCTCACCACGAGCTTCGGCAAGCGGCTTACCCATTTCAGCAGTCAAGATTTGCGCTAAGTCTTCTTGATTTTCCATAATCAGATTAAACCAACGGCGCATGATTACTGCGCGTTCTTTAGCGGTTAAGGCTGCCCAGCCTTTTTGCGCAGCGGCAGCAGCATCAATAGCTTTTTTGGTCATCTCAGCGCCATGATCAGCAACTTCTGCAATCACCTCACCTGTTGCCGGATTGGTCACGGGGATACGCTTATCACCAGAGCCAACCCATTGGCCATTAATGTAAGCATCTGTTTTTAAGAGCGAAGGATCAGAAAGTTTCATGGAAAGTCCTCAAGTTGTCGAATAACATTCTTATAATCTTAATCATAGCACCATTCCCATGCTGGTGGTCAAGCCACAAGACCCCTAAGGAAACGCAATTTTTATAAAAAAAACCCGACTTTAATCAGCCGGGTCTTTTGTGATTACATTTATCATCTGAGGCGCGACAGGATTACATCCGTGAGGCTACATTTTCCCAGTTCACCAGATGATCAAGAAAGTTGCTAAGGTATGCAGGGCGCTTATTACGGAAATCAATATAATAAGAATGTTCCCACACATCACAGCCTAATAACGCGGTCTGACCAAAGCAGAGCGGATTAACACCGTTTTCTGTCTTGGTAACCTTGAGCGAGCCGTCTTTATCTTTTACCAGCCAGCACCATCCTGAACCAAATTGCCCAGCACCAGCGGCAGAAAACTCTTGTTTAAAGGTATCAACCGAACCAAAACTTTCAGTTAAAGCTTTTTCAAGCTCAGACGGCATAGCATTTCCGCCAGGACCCATCATTTCCCAAAACTGAATATGATTCCAATGCTGTGAGGCGTTATTGAAAAGCCCTGATTGCACCAATGCCCCAGACTGATAGGTGGCGACAACAATCTCTTCAAGGCTTTTGCCCTCATGGCCTGAGCCTTCTAGAAGTTTATTGCCATTATCGACATACGCCTTATGATGCAAGTCATGGTGAAACTCAAGGGTTTCCTGACTCATGCCACTAGCCGCTAGCGCGTCATAAGCATAGGGAAGATCGGGTAGAGTAAAGGCCATTTTTTTCTCCTTAATGAGCTTGTGATCAGATCAAACAACAGAAACGATGTCCTGTGGTAACAATCATCCGTCACATAACATCTTTGAATGATTTCTATCTTACTGATATAGGTCATCTCATGCGAATGGAAAAGCCCCTTGATAAGAAACAAAACACAAGAAAGCCACAATTTGACAAAATTTCTGCCAAAGCTGTGATGCATATTATGAAAATATTCTTACCCCTCAATGGAGATTCTTATGCCTTTAGTTCTTGCCATCGCCTTATTCATGGGTATTTCATCCGATCCTTATCAAGAGTTTTCTAAAAACAGTAACGGCATGGATGAATATGCCTTTGTTAGAGTTACGCCATGCATGACTGGTAAATCCGATAGCGGCTATGCCATCGCCCCTTTTGGCAACATAATGCTGAAACAAGTTAACACCGACGGAACAGTCAGCACCCCTGTCTGCAAAAAATAAGATTTGATCAGTCGAAATCCTTGCGATCAGCCACCATGCGATTGACCCGCAGGCGAAGAGCATTAAGGCGAATAAACCCATGGGCGTCAGCTTGATTATAATCAGCGGCGCCCTCTTCAAACGTCACTAAATCTGGCTGATAAAGGGATCGAGGAGCTTGCCGCCCTGTGACGATGACATTGCCCTTATAGAGTTTAAGCCGAACCCGCCCTGTGACATTATGCTGGCTGGCATCAATAGCCGCCTGCAACATTTCACGCTCAGGGTCAAACCAAAACCCATTATAGATCAGCTCCGCATAGCGCGGCATCATCGCATCCTTAGCATGGGCCGCGTTACGATCAAGCGTGACAGATTCCATCGCCCGTCTGGCTTTAAGTAAAATCGTTCCGCCAGGGGTCTCATAAACGCCGCGAGATTTCATCCCGACAAAGCGATTTTCAACCAAATCCAACCGGCCAATGCCATTTTTACCACCTAGCAGATTAAGTTCATGAAGCAAGCTAGCAGGGGATAAATCCTTACCATTCACGGCAACCGGATCACCTTTGACGAAATCAATGGTTATTTCTGTTGGCTTATCAGGAGCATCCATAGGAGAAACTGTTCGTGAATAGACATATTCTTCGGGTTCAATCCAAGGGTCTTCGAGGATTTTACCCTCAGCCGAGATATGCAACAGATTAGCATCAACACTAAAGGGGGCTTCGCCACGTTTATCAAGGGGAATACGGATCTGATGCTGTTCGGCGTATTCGATTAGCCGCGTGCGTGAGGTCAAGTCCCATTCCCGCCATGGGGCTACCACCTTAATATCAGGGGCTAGCGCATAATAACCTAGCTCAAAGCGCACCTGATCATTTCCTTTGCCTGTTGCCCCATGGCTCACAGCATCAGCGCCGGTTTCTCTGGCGATTTCAATTTGGCGCTTGGCGATTAATGGCCTAGCGATAGATGTGCCCAACATATACTCGCCCTCATAAAGCGCGTTGGCACGAAACATGGGGAAGACATAATCACGCACGAACTCTTCACGCAGGTCTTCAATATAAATCTCACGAATGCCTAAGGCTTCGGCCTTGGCACGAGCAGGCTCAATATCCTCACCTTGGCCAATATCAGCAGTAAAGGTCACCACTTCGGCACCTTTGATATCCTGCAACCAACGCAGGATCACCGAAGTATCAAGACCACCTGAATAGGCAAGGACAATTTTCTTTATTTGTGGCGTATCAGTCATGCTTGGGATATAAAGGATTGCATCGCAGAACGCAACCAATTGAAAGCTTGATTATCGGCATTTAAACCAAAGTAACGACCCCTGAAAAGGTATAATTTGATATGGCAGAACGGCTTACTGAAACAACAATTTCATCAGAAATGGCAGAATTGCCTGACTGGACGATCAACACCGACCATACCGCCGTCTCGCGCCAATTTACTTTTCGCAATTTTAATCAGGCCTTCGGCTTTATGACACGCGTTGCTATGCTGGCAGAACAGATCAATCATCACCCAGAATGGGCGAATGTTTATCACCGTGTCACGGTAACCTTGACCACTCATGACGTCGGTGGTTTGTCTGAACTGGATATAAAAATGGCCCACGCCATGAATACCATGGCGGCCGAACTTGGGGCATCATAATGCGTGGATATGCCGCCCTTGGGGTTGAGGGGGTCAGCAAAATGCGAAACGCAGGCGCGGTGATCCGCACCGCCCACGCGTTTAATGCGTCATTCGCCTTTATGGTTGGCAGCAAATTCAGCCGCACCGAGGTGATCCAGAGCGATACCTCCAAAGCGGTTGAGCAACTGCCTTTTTATCAATTTGATTCCGCCAAGGAATTGCGCCTACCCCATGGGTGTCAGCTTGTTGGTATTGAATTGACAGAAAATGCCCATCTTTTGCCAAGCTTTCGCCATCCACGCATGGCAGCCTATGTTTTAGGATCAGAGCGCATGGGCCTGAGTGATGAGATGTTATCACAATGCGATCATGTGATACAGATTCCTACGCGATTTTCGCTTAATCTGGCGGTAGCAGGGGCACTTGTGCTATATGACAGATTGCAATCTATGGAACGCTTTGCGCCAAGACCATTGATGCCAGGCGGGCCAACAGAACAGGATGAAGTGCCGCCATTTGGTGACCCTTTATGGGTGCGAAAGCATAAAAAACGTGGGGCTTCCTCGTGAAGGCTAAGAATTGATTGGTGAAATTGAAAACACAGGATAGGGAAACCATTGACCCTGAACAGAATTGCCCCTAAAAAAACAGCACGGAAGGGGTTGCTCTTTTTTTGCAATTTTGAGATTTTAGCAACGTTTGAAACGCATGAAAATTAACGCAAAGGTCGGTATAATGATCTCTTCAGTCTATGATTTCTGGCAAGCCCTTCGAAAGACGGTTTTAGCAAGTCTGACGATGACCTTAATGATAGGTCTGATTGCATCTGCATCAATTGCAACCGCAGCTACGACAAGCAAACCTGCCAGCACCCATAAGGATTGGGAAGCTCATGTCCATGGGGAAGGATCAAGCAAACAATGCTTTATTACAAGCATTCCCAAAAGCCTTAAAGGGGATTATGATCGTAACAACCGTGACCAGACCCGTGTGTATCTGACGCATCGTGGGGCATCACGAAATGAACTTAGCACCTTTGCTGGTTATCGTTTTCGGGATCAGTCCGAGGTATTGTTTAATGTTGATGGCAAAACGTTTAAACTCTATATCGACGGGAGTTATGCTTGGGCCTATGAGAACGATGTGAACCGCATTGTTACCGCTATGAAACGCGGAAAGAAACTGACTGTGACCGGCATTTCCACTCGCGGCAACAAGACCATTGATATTTATTCTCTTTCCGGCTTTACCGCCGCTTATAATGCTATTAATAAGCTGTGCCCGAAGTGAGTGAAATCACCCTGAACACGAAAGCGGATATTCCCATTTCTTCTCTGACAGACCTAACAGGTCTTGATAGCGATGACCTAACTAAAGCCATTACGGATCTTGGCTTGCCTTCATTTCGGGCTAAACAGATTTGGCGTTGGGTATGGCGGCATGGCATCACACGATTTGATGACATGACTGATCTGGGCAAACCTGTGCGTGAACAGTTATCGCAACTTATGATGGTGACTCGGCCAACCATTACCAGCCGCCAGAAATCTCAGGATGGCACCATTAAATGGCTGTTGCGGTTTGCCGATGGGAACGAAGCTGAAACGGTTTATATTCCTGATGATGATCGCGGCACACTTTGCGTTTCCTCTCAGGTGGGATGTACCCTTACCTGCACCTTTTGCCATACTGGCACTCAGCGTTTAGTTCGAAATCTCACGGTTTCTGAAATAACCGGACAAGTCTTGATCGCCATGGATGAATTGGGTGAGTGGCCTGCCACCCATGATGGCAGGCGGCTAACGAATATAGTGATGATGGGAATGGGTGAACCCCTTTTTAATTATAATCATGTGTCTAAGGCGCTGAAAATTATCATGAGCGGTGAGGGTATTGGGCTGTCAAAGCGGCGTATCACCCTTTCAACTTCGGGTATCGTGCCGGAAATTGCTCGAACCGGGGCTGAACTTGGGGTAAATCTGGCGATATCGCTTCATGCTACTAATGATACGTTGCGTGATGTTCTTGTGCCGATTAATCGAAAATACCCTCTTAAAGAGTTGATAAAAGCCTGCCGAGATTACCCGGGCCTGTCCAATGCGCGGCGCATCACATGGGAATATGTGATGTTGGATGGCGTTAATGACGCTGATGAAGATGCCCATGCCTTGCTTAAATTGATCCGCGGAATTCCGTCTAAGATTAATTTAATCCCTTTTAACCCATGGCCAGGAAGCGGATATGAAAGATCATCAGATGAACGGATTTCCCGCTTTGCCTCGATCGTCATGAAGGCTGGTTATGCCAGCCCTGTTCGCACCCCCAGAGGTGAGGATATTCTTGCCGCCTGTGGTCAGCTTAAAACCGCCTCTGAACGACTACGGAAGAGCCAAGTTTCCGCTAAAAACACGCATCATGACGCGGCAAAGGATGAAACCCAGATATCAGCATCTGACAATTGAACGGTTTGTCTTGAAATCGCCACAAGGAATAGTTATCTTAATTTAACTGGAGACTTTATTCGGTTTAACCGGAGGATACTATGAACGACCATCGCTATATGAATACCACTCTAGCTGATCAGGCGGCGTTAGACCAAGGTTTGCGCAGCTACATGCTGGGGGTTTATAATTATATGACCTCAGCCTTGGCTGTGACCGGCCTTGCGGCATACGGAACAAAGATGCTGACTGTTACCGAAATTGGTAACCAAACCTTTTTCAGCCCTCTTGGCGTCGCGCTTTATGCCTCACCCCTGAAATGGGTGGTGATGCTGGCGCCACTGGCTATGGTGTTCTGGCTTTCTGCCCGTATTCACGCCATGAGCGTAGCTAAGGCACAGGGTGTGTTTTATGCGTTTGCTGCTTTGATGGGGATTTCCCTGTCCTCCGTGCTAATCGTTTATACTGGCGAGAGTGTGGCGAGAGCCTTCTTTATTACCGCCGCAGCTTTTGCTTCGCTTAGCCTCTACGGATATACCACCAAACGGGATTTAGGGCCTCTTGGGGCGTTCCTGATGATTGGTGTGGTTGGCCTGTTGCTTTCCATGATCGTAAACATGTTTGTCGGTTCTATGGGATTTGATCTGTTGATCTGTGTAGGCGGCGTGCTGATTTTTGCTGGCCTAACAGCCTATGATACCCAAGCTATTAAGCTGATGTACATGGCTTCAGATAGCCATAGCACAGCCCAAAAGAAATCCATTCATGGCGCTCTTCGTCTGTATCTGGACTTCATTAATATGTTCTTGTTCCTGATCCAATTGATTGGTAATCGCGAATAGGGCATACCATTTTTTCATTAAACCCCACAAGCAGCATGCGTTTGTGGGGTTTTTTATGGCTTAATGACACCCTAGCGAGATAAGCTCTGATCAGACCAAATCCGATCTAGGATCCGCGGCAACACGGCCATACCCCCAAAACCAACCGCCGCATCACGCATCATGGCCAAAGCTGGCGGTGGTGAAAACACGCGCCCTGCTGCGCTTGCCGCATCTAACACTGATCGGATTTGCCGCATTCGCTGACCTGCCCAAACAGGCAAAATATCCTGAAGCGGAGCACCATTTTTGCCTGATGAAATCAACTGGCTAAGGCTTGCCGCATCGGCTAGAGCTTGACCTGCTCCTTGAGCGAGATGTGGCGGCATTTGGTGAGCGCTATCCCCGGTTACCACCACCCTGCCGCGCAACCAACTGTCGCACCGCGGCCATTCTGTTAGCGGCGTCACCAACACATCATCAAGCAAGATACCGCAACCCCCTAGCCAAGGGTGTTGATCCAAAAGCTGTTTTGCCTGCTTTTCGCCGCCCGTAACAGAGGACGTTGTAACCACCAAATTAAGATGATCATCACAAAGCGGATAATGGACAATATGGCCTTCACGTCCTAGCCAGACACTGGTTGAGGCTGAGGCCACCACCTCTGGGACATCTGAAAGAGGGACAGCAATCCGATACGCTTGCCGGACTGACCGCACTGGCTTTATGTCCTGGCCACCTTGAATATAGCGCCGGCAAATACCAGTAATCCCGTCCGCTCCAAAAACCCAATCCCCGCCTATGGTTTTACCATCATCCAGCGTAAGACACGCCTTTTTGTTCACCATGTCGGATGAAACCGCCGTAACCTTAGCTGTAATCAAGCTAACATTTGCCAGCGTTTTCACCTTTTCCATCATGGCCACCAAAATCCCGCGTCTGGTCACCGACGCATATGGTTGACGGTGATGTGCCGCATCCAATGGCAAATGTATCAGCGTATGACCTGTGGCCAATGCTATCAAGCGCATCACCTCAAGGGGTTTCGCATGGGCTTTAACCTCATCTTCACAAGACAGCTGGCGAAGGGCGGCCCAACTGTTGGGGGCAAGTTGCATCCCCCCCATATGCCGATCTGGCAAGCCCCTAGCATCAGAAATTAAAGTCAACTTATGACCATGCTGGGCCAAGGCCAGCGTCATAGCAAGGCCAGCAATGCCATCACCTATTACGATTATATGTTCTGGCATACTAAGCACCTAAACCTTGTTCGACTTATCCCTATGATCCAGCCTTTACCAAACGCAATATCTTACCTTCTATCATCTGATCAGATTCGCCCCAAGCAATTACGCCAGAAAACGCCCCATCTTGATCAAACATAAAGACTGATGCCGTATGATCAACGGTATAATCCCCATCGGCAAGCGAAACACGCTGGATCACCACCCGATAATGATCTGCCAGCGTTTTGACATCCTGATCTAATCCGGTGAGGGCAATCACATTCTTGCTAAAATTGCTGATATAGTCGGATAATGCCTCAGCATGATCGCGTTCAGGATCAACAGTGACAAAAACAATGCCAACCTGATCACTAACGCCTAGCGTTTCCATTGTGCTAGAGAGCCGATACAGTGTTGTTGGGCAAATTTCTGGACAATGGGTAAAACCAAAAAACATAAGCTGCGGCTGACCAATGAGATCATCATTGGTTATCACCTCACCCGTTGAAGATGTCAGAGAAAATGTAGCATCCGCTAGATGCGGAAATATGGGTTCCAGATGATCGCGTGCCAATCTGTCGGTTAACAGAAAAAGACCCGTCGCCGCAATACCTGCGGTTACTACCATCGCCGCGATAAGCGCTAATCGCATTCGCATGCGTTTCTCCTTTTATCTTTTTATTTTTATGGTGCTCTCTACATACCCCCCCTATCTGATGAGTGCAACGCCTAGTCTATGAGAACATCCCATTGCCATGATGGCGTTTTGACGCAATTTCACCTTGCGAATAATGTGGAAAAAGTTAATGTCATGACCATGACTTCACCACCTACGATATTTATTTTTGGCTTGGGTTTTACTGGCTCACGTTTAGCGCAAATGTTGGTTGAGCAAGGGTGGCGCGTTCGCGGAACTCGGCGTGATCCCCAAAGCCCCATGCCTGTTGGCCAAGAGTTACCCAAAACTGTTGAGGTGTTTCCGTTTTCTGCTGGTCAGCCAATTGCTGTTCCTGATCAGGCATTTGATGGGATTACCCATGTGGTTTCCAC
>JAQCJL010000045.1 GCA_027593125.1 Pseudomonadota bacterium
TATCCGTGGTTTAGAAACGAGGATTGCCGTTATGACAGAAATTCGTGACCAATTCCTATCAGCAATGTCCGCGGCAGGAACAACGGTTTATGTTGTCACAACAGATGGCAAAGGTGGGCGCAATGGGGTAACGGTATCCGCAATGTCATCGGTGTCTGCGGATATGGATGCCCCAACATTGTTGGTTTGTATCCATCATCTTAGCCCGGCGGCAGATGCGATAAAGGCCAACAAAACATTTGCCGTAAACATGTTGCGCTCACATCAATCCACCATTTCTGATGTTTTTGCTGGCCGCAGTAATGCTGGCGAAGATAAGTTTTCTCATGTGAATTGGCATACCATCGAAACCGGATCGCCGGTATTAACCGACGCGCTGGTGTCCCTTGATTGCCGGTTGCATCAGGTGGAACGCGTTGGCACGCATTATATTATGATAGGTGCTGTGGTGGCAATTCACCACCCCGAAGAGGGTGACGCGCTTGTTTATTCCAAACGCAGTTATGGCCGGTTTGAGAAAATTGCCTAATTCACATGGCAATCCGAAAGGTCTGATCAGAAGGCCAGCCATTTCAACTGTGCTCATAAAAGGCAAGAGGGGGGTATCATGTCAGTTCATAACCATTCAGAATGGAAAGCCTTAGCCGCAGGATTAACACCTCGGCATCAAATGTTTATTAATGGAAAGTTTGAAGACGCGGCATCGGGAAAGACGTTTGCTTCAGTCAATCCAGCCACTGATACGGTGCTTGCCCAAGTTAGCGAAGGTGACGCAGAAGATATTGATCGTGCAGTTATCGCCGCTAGAGCTGCTTTTGATAATGGCTCATGGTCAAGGGAAAGCCCACAACACAGAAAGACCGTCTTGTTGCGGTTAGCGGAATTAATTCGTGCGAATCTTGATGAATTGGCCTTGCTTGACAGCATGGATATGGGCAAGCCTGTTGAAGACGCGGCAAATGTGGATGTGCCAGGCTCAGCGATGTTCTTTCAATGGTATGCTGAGGCCATTGACAAGATCTACGATGAAGTTGCCCCAACAGGTGAAGGAGATTTGGCCCTGGTTAGGCGCGAACCGTTAGGCGTTATTGGTGCCGTGGTGCCTTGGAACTTTCCCCTTGATATGGCGACATGGAAAGCTGCCGCGGCCTTGGCTGTGGGGAATTCCATGGTGTTGAAACCTGCTGAACAATCGCCACTTTCGGCGTTGCGCCTTGCCGAATTGGCAATGGAAGCTGGGTTGCCTGAAGGTGTCTTTAATGTGGTGCCCGGTTATGGAGAAACCGCAGGTAAAGCCCTTGGCCTTCATAAAGATGTGGATTGTCTGGCTTTTACTGGTTCAACCGCAGTGGGAAAAATGTTTCAGCAATATGCCGGCCTATCCAACATGAAACAGGTCTGGCTGGAAACCGGAGGCAAGAGCCCTAATCTGATCTTTGCTGATTGCAAAGACCTTGATGCCGCCGCGTCCATGGCGGCGTTTGGTATTTTCTTTAATCAGGGTGAAGTCTGTTCGGCGAACTCACGTCTTTTGGTTGAGCGCTCAATTCATGAGGAGTTTGTTGCCCGAATGATCACGCATGCCAAAGCGCATCAACCCGGAGACCCCCTTAATCCTGATACGAAAATGGGGGCAATCGTTAGCCAAGAACAACTAGATCGTATGGCAGCAATGGTAAAGGAAGGCAAAGGCTACGCGGATTGTGTAGTCGGCGGTGAGACCGTCAAAATTGATGGCAAAGGGTGCTTTATCCAGCCGACCATTTTTGATCATGTGCCGCCAACTAGTGCGCTGGCAAAGGATGAGATTTTTGGCCCTGTGTTGTCGGTTATCCCTTTTGATACCGAAGATGAGGCCGTTGCCATAGCGAATGACAGTATCTATGGCCTTGCCGCGTCACTCTGGACAAGCGATCTGTCTCGGGCGCACCGCGTATCTCGAAGGCTTCAGGCTGGCACTGTGTCGGTCAATACGGTCGATGCACTTAGCCCGATGACCCCATTTGGGGGCTTTAAACAATCAGGTTATGGGCGTGATCTCTCGCTTCATGCGATTGATAAATATACAGCTCTAAAGACAACTTGGATCAAGTATTAAAGGATAAGCATATCGCAATTCGAGGTTGGTTATGACAGGGCGAAGCCACAGTATCAATCAACGCATCACCTTGCGGCAATTAGAATATGTGGTAGCTGTCGGTGAAACGGGCAGTATCACGGCGGCCTCAGACAAGGTGAATGTGTCTTCCCCATCCATTTCCGCCGCGATTTCGCAACTTGAAATGGATATGGGCGTGCAGATCTTTGTGCGCCGCCATGCCCAAGGGCTTTTCCTCACCAGCAGTGGTCGCCGGCTTTTTGATGAGGCCAAGGTCATTCTTAACAAAGTGCAAAACCTTGGTGCCGTAGCCGATGACACCGAAGGCAAATTGCGTGGAACGCTTAAACTTGGCTGTTTGATTACCATCGCCCCTATCCTTAGCGCTAATATCCGTCGCCGTTTTGAGGATATTTACCCAGAAACAGAGATTATCCTTTATGAAGCGCATCAGGCCGATTTATTGGCAATGCTTGACAGGGCCGAAATTGATGTCGCTTTGACATATGATCTTGGGATCGGGTCGAATACGGTTTTTGTCGATGTGGCAACATTACCGCCTTATGTTCTGTTAGGCGCAAATCACCCCTTAGCGGCGGCATCTGAATTAGCCATAGAAGATTTGGCAGATCAACCTATGGTGCTTCTGGATTTGCCGTTGAGTGGGGATTATTTTCTTTCAATGTTTCATCGCTTAGGTTTGACGCCTCAAATTGGGGTACGGACAAAGGAATTGCCTGTCTTGCGAAGTCTGGTGGCAAATGGATATGGCTATGGGTTACTTAATGTTCGAACCCATGCCGCGGTTGCCCCAGATGGCCTGCCCTTGGTTTTCACCCCACTCAAAGGTGATCATCAACCGATGCAATTAGGCATTGCCCATAAGTTCATGGCTTTGCCGCCGCGATTAGTGGCAGAGTTTATTGATCATGTGGCAGAGCGTGCTTCCCATGCAGATCTACCAGGCATTATAATGCAGGTTGAAACTTAGCGGTCTAACCCCATCAGACGCCGCATATGCCCCATCAATAATGGGGTCAAATATAGAGGCAATTGATAAAGCGCGGTAAACATGGAAAACACGGGATCAGGCGGTAAAGCCCCATAATATAAACCAACATTCCGGTTGCCCCCCACCACAGCCATTACCGACGCTAGCTGGGCAAGGGTCGCCGAAGGTGCAAATTTTGCCAACAGCATCAGCACAAATTGGGTGGAAAAGTTAAGGATCGTTGCCAAGGCTAACAACGATAAAGCTAGCCAAGGATTAAGAACAATCTGTCCTGTCATACCATTGAAAATGGGGATCAAAAACAACAGCATTGCCAATGCCGCCAGGCCATTAAAACTGTCTGTGTTGCGAGCAATTCTGGCAGGCCCTAACAATAACTGCCCAATTAAGGCAATGACCACCCCAACAAAAATCATGATAGCCAGATTTACAAACATATCAAAAGATGACAGGCCAGTGGCGTCACCTAAGATCAGGCTTCCTATAAAGGGGCCAGTAAAAGGTGCTAGCAGACTGGTCATGATAATAATCCGCATTGCTACAGGCAAGCTTAACCCCATGAGACTGCAAATCCAAGCAGTTGAGGCGATAGGAGGGGCTACGGCATACCAAACGGCAGATGGCATCAAAAGCGCGTTAACCCCAACTATTTGACAGGCACCGATCAAGATAATCGGCATAAGGATTAAAAGCACCGCAGAGATCACCAGCTGTTCTATAAGATGGGAAGGGGACAATGTTTCGCGTAGCATCGCCATCAGATCCATCCGAATAAAGGTAACAGCATAAATGATCATGATTAATGGCGGCACAATAACAGAAAGATCATTTCCTGTTTCCGGGAGACAAAGCGCAAACAAGATCCCTAAAGGTAGAATAAGCTTAGCGTTCTGTCCCAGCAGATTAAGAATAGTCAGCATCAAAGCCTAGCCTTATTGATGGTGATGGGGAAAACGAGGTGGGGTAAGGCTGGCCTGAAACCACGTCACAAATTGATAAATTGAAAAGACGGGCAGGCCAGTAGCATGACGAATATCCGCGGCATAGGGAATCATATTGGTGCATTCCAGAATAATAGCACCAACAGTCGGATCAGCGGCCAATGCTTTTGCGGCATCGATATTATCTTGCCGTGCCAGATCGACATTCATTTCAGCTTCATTGTCCAGAATGGCGCGGCTGAACTCGCGTCGACCCTCGGTTGTGGTGATGCTAGCATCTGTTGGAATGCCTGCGGCAATCAGATGATCAGGGCTTAAGCTAGATGCACTTATCGTCATAATACCAGGCCGTTTACCATCAGGCAGAAGCCGTGCTACCATATCCCATTGCATCAAGGATGAGGTTAAGACAGGCACAGGAACCGCTGCCGCCAATTCCGCCTGAAACAAAGCAAGGAAACCACAATTTGTAGTTATCCCATCGACACCATCAGCCACCAATTCACGTGCGGCATCAATAAAGGGGTTGAGCATATTTTCAGCACGCCGCCTAACCACCAAATCAGGTGATGCCCCTCTGACCACCTTATAGTGAACGGGAAAAGGCCAACTCAAAGCATTTCCCATATCTCCTGGAATGCGAGGAAACTGTGCTTCAAGCATTAAAATGCCTACCGCCGCGCCATAGATGGATTTGCCGCCTTGAGCAATAGGGTTCTGATGTGTCATGACAGAATGATGCGCGATAACGCCACCAGCGGCAAGATATTATTTTATAGCCTTTCAATAATAAAACGGCTTGAGAAAACCCTATTCATGAGGAAAGATGAAGCATCGAGGGAGAAAAGATTATGAAAAACCAGATGACCGGGGCTGAGGCAGTGGTTCGTATGCTGGAGGCTTATCACGTCCAGCATATTTTTGGTCTTTGTGGGGATACCACTCTACCGTTTTATGATGCCATGGCGCGGCTGGATCATGACATTACGCATATTCTGACACGCGATGAACGCCATGCGGGATATATGGCGGATGGTTATGCAAGAGTCACAGGAAAACCCGGTATCTGTGAAGGGCCATCAGGGGGAGGAGCAACGTATATTCTGCCAGCGCTGGTTGAGGCAGGGGAAAGCTCTATTCCCGTGTTGGGTATCACTACGGATGTCGCTACCACCTCACGAGGGAAATACCCCTTAACGGAGCTTGATCAAGTCAGTCTTTTTAAACCAGTGACAAAATGGAATGCCTCATTGGATCAAGTCAATCAATTGCCTGCGCAAATCCGCGCCGCGTTTCGGGCGATGACAACGGGGCGGCCGGGCTCTGCTCATCTTGCGCTTCCTTTTGATACCCAGAAAGCAGCCATTGATCCTGATTTGATATGGGCTGATCCTAGTCATGCTCAGTTTCCGGCCGCGCGGCAGTCCGCAAATAAAGAGGATTTGGAGCGCTTGGCAGAATTGCTCTTGGCTGCCAAACGCCCTGTGATGATTTGTGGGGGCGGGCCGCTTATTGCTGGCGCGATGGGGGCCATTTCATGGCTGGCAGAAACCCTCAATATGGCTATTGCCACAACCGTATCAGGACAAGGGGTGATTGCGGAAACACACCCTTGTGCGTTAGGTGTTGTGGGTTCCAATGGCGGCGTTAAATCAACTCGGGCTGTTGTCGATGACGCGGATGTGGTTCTCTTTGTTGGCTGTCGGGCAGGGTCTGTGACTACTGAACGCTGGCGTAGTCCGGCGCATGATAAAACAATCCTTCATATTGACAGTGATCCCATGGTGCCGGGGGCAAATTATAACACTGCCGCAAGTGTAATTGCTGATGCTGGGCTGGCTTTAGAAGCGCTGGTAGATATCATTAAAGGCAAAGACATTGATGGCATTGATTTTGATGGCAAGGCGCGTGCCGCGGACGCTTGGGCCAAAAAATTAGCAGATTTTAATCCCTTGGCGCAGTCAAATCAGCGCCCCATTACGCCTGAGGCTGTGATCCATCATCTATCAGCGCAACTGGATAATGATGGTATCGTGGTGGCTGATCCGGGGACACCTTGCCCATATGTGTCGGCCCATTATCGTTGGCCGCAGGCAGGGAGGCATTTTATCACCAATCGGGCGCATGGTGCGCTTGGTTTTGGCATGGCGGCGGCGATGGGCGCCCATATTGGTCGCCCTTCAGTTAAAACTGTGGCATTAATGGGGGATGGTTCTTTTGGGTTTTGTTGTGGTGAGTTTGAAACCATGACGCGGTATCGCATGCCCATCACCTCTATTGTGTTTTCTAATGCGACTTATGGCTGGATTAAAGCAGGTCAAAAAACTGGTTTTGGGGAACGTTATCACAATGTGGATTTCAACCGAACAGATCATGCCGCGGTGGCAAGCGCGTTTGGTGTCAAGAGTTGGCGCGTCGAAGACCCAGCAGAATTGCCTAGGGTAATGCGTCAGGCTTTGGATCATGATGGCCCAACTTTGATTGATGTAATCAGCCAGCCTCTGCATGAAGCGGCGGCACCTGTTTCGGAATGGGTGGCATAACCATGGTTAGACCAACTGACGATTTCATTACTCGGATGACAGTCTGGCATCTTCAGCTGCCCGTCTTATCTGCGCGTGATCATGGCATCGGGAGGGTTGACCAAAATATTGATATTGCTGTCGTAGAATTACAAACCTCTGGTGGATACAAAGGCTATGGTGAGGCCTCTCCTTGGTCAGTGTTCACTGGCTCCGTTGAGGCAAGCCTTGGGGCATTGACGCGTTACGCGCCGCCTTATGTTCTGGGTCGAAAACTCTCTGACCGTCAGGCCATTTTGCGCGATGTGAATCATGCGGTAGCACATTGCACTGAGGCTAAGGCCGCCCTAGAAACGGCGCTTCTGGATGTGACGGGAATAGCCCTTGGGGTCAGCGTGGCAGAACTTTTGGGTGGTGCTGTTCGTGATCGTATTCCCTTATCCTGTTCTTTGGCTGATCCAGATTTTGATGCGGATATCGCATTGGTGGAACGGCTTCAGGCAGATCAAGTAAATATCGTAAAACTAAAAACAGGATTTGCTAATCATCGCTTTGATATTATGCGGCTTGAAGAATTGCGAAAACGCTTTCCTCATCTTCAGATCAGGGTGGATTACAATCAGGGATTAACCCCTTTTGGGGCAGAAGAAAAACTGCGTGATGTGGCAGAGTTCCGGCCAGATTTCATTGAACAGCCCGTTCCGGCTAGGCATTTTGATATGATGCGCCGTCTCCGAGAAGGCCTGTCAGTGCCGTTGCTGGCGGATGAATCCGTGTTTAGTTTAGCTGATATGCATCGCGCTATTGATGAGGAAATTTGTGATGGGGTTTCCATCAAGATTATGAAATCTGGGGGATTGAAGGCAGCCCAGGATATCGCGGCCTTGGCAGAGGCAAAGGGCCTTGCAGCGTATGGCGGTGATATGTTTGAAACAGGTTTGGCGCATCTGGCAGGCACGCATATGGTTGCTGCAACCCCAAATATTACCTTGGGATGCGAGTTTTATCAGGCCAAATATTATTTGAAAGAAGACATCCTTTCCGTTCCCTTCCCCATTGAGGATGGGGCTGTTGTCGTTCCCAAAACAGCAGGACTTGGCATTGTGCCCAATCTGGACAAAATAGCCCATTATGCTGTCCATTCTGTCAGCTTGGAGTCATAACCATGAGCTCACCATCACCACTATCTGTGATTGTTATTGGGGCAGGAATGGTCGGGGTTTCGGCAGCGCTTCAGCTTCAGCGGTCAGGCCATCAAGTCACATTGATTGACCGTGAAGGGCCAGCAGGCGGCACTAGTTTTGGTAATGCGGGGATACTTGCCTCATCATCGGTTATCCCTGTGACAACCCCCGGCATTTTGCGTAAAGCCCCCGGCATGGTGTTAAATCCGTTACAGCCTTTATTTTTAAGATGGCGTTATCTGCCGCGGTTATTGCCATGGTTAGTGCCGTATTTGCGCCATGCGAATAGTGATGATGTTCTTCGCATTGCAGAAGCATTGTCACCAGTGATTGGTCAATCCCTGCAAGACCATCAAGACTTGGCCGCAGGAACAAAGGCTGAACGCTGGATCAAGCCTTGTGAATACACCTACATGTTCAAAGACAGGTCTTATTTTGATGCAGATCAGGCGATGTGGGATATTCGCAGGCGCCTAGGCTTTCGCTGGGTAGAGTTTGCTGGGGATGAATTAGCAAAACAGGACCCGTTTTTATCAGATAGCCACCATTTCGCTATCGCGCTTCAAGATCATGGCATGATACTTAGCCCCGGCGATTACATCGCTGATCTGGCAAAAGTGTTTACCGAAAAAGGCGGTATCCTCTACAAAGCTGAAGTCGAAACCATTGTTCATGAAAATGGAAAAGCCACAGGGGTCAGGGCAGGCGGCGAAACCCTATCCGCTGACCGGGTTATTGTTGCTATGGGGGCATGGTCTGGACAATTGGCTAAACAGCTTGGGGTGAAAGTACCGCTTGAAGCTGAGCGTGGGTATCATGTTGAATTATGGCACCCAAACAAAATGCCTAAAAATCCACTTATGGTAGCAGCAGGAAAGTTCGTTATCACGCCAATGAAAGACCGTATCCGCTTAGCCGGCGTTGTTGAGTTTGGCGGCCTTGAGGCTGGCCCATCTGAGGGCCCGTTCAAACTTCTCATGCATAATGTCAAAACGTATTTGCCTGGCTTAACATGGAATGATGAAACTCGCTGGATGGGACACAGGCCTGCACCAACAGATTCTATTCCGATTATCAGTGATGTTCCCGGCATTAAAGGCGTTTACATGGGGTTTGGGCATCATCATGTCGGGTTAACTGGTGGGCCCAAGACAGGAAAATTACTTGCCATGCTGGCAACGGATACCAAACCCAATGTGGATATGGCGGCTTATGATATTCGCCGCTTTACAAAGTAAGGTGACGATTGTTCAATCTGACTATGAAAGCGCGGAAACACAAAACACCCTAAGTTTGATCTATCATCGCCATTTGCAGGAACAGATGGTGAGGGGATTGAGCGGATTATTTAGTTTTAAAACCTACCTTAAAGTCCATGTTGGACAGCCATAGCACCAATAAGATGATAAGTTCCGCATTTTTTCTTGCCCCATGGGATCAAATCAGGTCAAATATTATAAAGAAATGATTACTTAAAAAAAGATACGGAGGACATCTTATGAATATCAACAAAACCCTAACGTCAGTGGTGATCGCCGCAGGAGTGACAATAGGCCTTGCTCAAGCAACAAAAGCTGAAGTATGGGATATGCCATTAGCCTATAGCGGTTCTAACTTTCATTCTGTCACAGCGGCAGAGTTTGGTCGTTGTGTGACTACCGGAACCGGCGGTGAAATTGAAATCGTTACTCATCCCTCAGGCTCATTAATCAAAGGTGCTGATATTAAGCGTGCTGTTCAAACAGGACAGGTTCCAATTGGTGAGAGACTGCTTTCAGGCCACCAGAATGAAAATGCGATCTTTGGTTTTGACTCCGTTCCCTTCCTTGCCACGTCATTTGATGATGCGGATCGTCTTTGGGAAGCGGCTAAGCCGTCTATTGAAAAAACATTGGCAGATCAGAATCTGACCCTGCTTTATGCTGTGCCATGGCCACCACAAGGGCTGTATTTTAAGCGTGAGATTAACTCTGTTGCCGATATGGAAGGCATTAAATTTCGCTCATATAACAACACCACTACACGTCTGGCAGAGTTGACAGGCATGTTGCCTGTGGTGATTGAGGCTGCGGAAATTTCACAAGCGTTTGCCACAGGGGTTGTCGAATCCATGGTGTCTTCGGGTGCGACTGGTTACGACCGTAAAATTTGGGAATCTCTCACCCATTTCTATGAGGTTGATTCTTGGCTTCCGCGCAACTATGTCATGGTCAATACCGATAGCTGGAATGGTGCCAGCGAAGCTAATAAAAATGTCATCCTCGGCTGTGCAGAACTAGCAGAATATGCAGGCACTTGGCGGTCAAAAGAATATACAGGCTTTACCCTTGCTGGTCTTCGTGCTGGCGGTATGACAGTACAACCTGCCGGCGCTAAGCTGAAAGGGGAACTTGAGGATATTGGCGAAACGATGACTAACGACTGGTTGAGCGCGGCAGGTGCCGAAGGACAGGCGATTGTTGATCGTTACAAGGCCATGCAATAACCAACAAAATACATCTGATCCGGGGGGATTTCATCATGCCCTCGGGTCAGTTTTTTCTATAAAAGCCTAAAGGTATTTTCATAATCATCACAAGAAGAAATGCCATACAAACCCTTTCACTTGGGACTCATAATCTTGGTGACAAGGCGTGTCGATAGGGGGGTCGTAAATTGCTTATTGATATCTTTACAAATGCGTTTTTTCTGTTTTGTTTTGGACTGGCGCTATTAACAGCTATCGCTGTGCTAGTCTTTACTCCTGCCCGGGTTAGGCAGTTCTATGATGGTCTCTATCTGATCTCTGGGATGGCGGCGGCAGGGTTTCTGATTGCCATTCTCACCTTAATTGTCGTGCAAATGATAGCGCGATGGACAGGTGAGATTTTCCCTGGCGCACCTGAATATGCTGGATATTCTATGGCGGCGGCGAGTTTTCTGGCTTTTGCCAATGCGCTTAATAATGGTTCGCATATCCGGGTTTCTATTTTGATCAATGCTGTGCCTGATCGCATTCGTTGGTTTTTAAACATCTGGTGTTTTGGCATTGGCGCGGTTGTAGGTTGGTATGTGTCCTATTATTCATGGCAGTTTACCTATTGGTCATGGAAGTTTAGTGATATCTCGCAAGGCCAAGATGCAACCATGTTATGGATACCACAATCGGCCATGGTAATAGGGGCTATTATTCTTGCTATTGCCTTAACAGATAACCTTTTGCATGTCATTTTTAGTGGTAACGACCGCCTGAAATCCGCAGCGTTTGAGCAAAGTGAATAGGGGCGAATAGGGGACAATCATGGAAAATATCTCAATCATTATTCTCTTTCTGTTCGTAATGTTTACCTTATTGGGAACAGGCGTATGGGTTGGCCTTTCCCTCGTTGGTGTGGCCTGGGTAGGGATGGAACTTTTCACAACGCGTCCGGTTGGGGATGTGATGATAACAACGGTTTGGTCAGCGTCCTCTTCATGGACCTTAACGGCGCTTCCGTTGTTTATTTGGATGGGTGAGATCCTTTATCGTACCAGACTTTCTGAAGATATGTTTAGGGGGCTGGCACCGTGGATGTCGCGGTTTCCGGGCGGCCTTGTGCATACAAATATTGTTGGCTGTACGGTTTTTGCGGCAGTATCTGGGTCTTCTGCGGCTACCCTTACCACCGTTGGCAAAATGTCGATCCCTGAATTACGGCGACGTGATTATCCCGAACACATGGTGATCGGAACGCTGGCTGGTGCGGCAACCCTTGGGCTGATGATACCGCCTTCACTAACGCTGATTGTCTATGGGGTGACTATTAACGAGTCGATTAAGAAACTGTTTTTTGCAGGGGTTTTTCCAGGGCTTGTTCTGGCGTTGATGTTTATGACTTATGTTGCCATTTACTCAAAGGTGGCGAAGAATTGGAATCCGATCATAGATGAACGGATGAGCTTTATGGATAAACTGCGCAATTCGCGGTTTTTAATTCCGGTGATTTGCCTCATTCTAGTTGTGATTGGCTCAATGTTCTTTGGCTTTGCTACCGCGACAGAAGCAGCGGCCTTTGGCGTCCTTGGGGCGTTAATTCTTGCCGCGCTTCAAGGCACTTTGAATTGGGGCAGCTTCAGTTCTAGCTTAATGGGGGCAACACGCACTTCTGCCATGATTGCCCTCATCCTTGCTGGGGCAGCGTTTCTGTCGCTTTCCATGGGCTTTACCGGATTACCCCGTGGATTAGCCAATCTGATCGCCGGATGGGATTTGAGCCGATTTGAATTGCTCATGGTGTTGCTGATTTTTTATATTATTTTAGGGATGTTCCTTGATGGGATTTCTTCGGTTGTTTTGACCATGGCTGTGGTTGAACCCATGATCCGTGATGCTGGTATTGATCTGATTTGGTTTGGTATCTTTATCGTGGTGGTTGTGGAAATGGCCCAAATTACCCCGCCTATTGGCTTTAATTTGTTTGTTTTGCAAGGCATGACCGGACATGAGATGAGCTTTATTGCCAAAGCAGGTTTGCCGATGTTCTTTATCATGGTGCTGATGGTATTTGTCTTGATTATGTTCCCAGAACTGGCAACATGGCTGCCGGATAATATTCGACAATCGGGTGCAGGATAGCCATATGACCTGATGCCTTTTGAATTGCGTTGCTTTGTATGATTGAGGAATAGTGATGGCTCAAGAAAACGATCAATTCTATTTAATTGAGAACCTGCCTTTTACCTCACATATGGTCATTGGTCAGAAGGCACGCATTGGTTTAGTGGTTTTGGCAACCGACTATACCGTTGAACATGAGTTTCGGCAGATTATCAATACCCCCGGGGTGGATATTTTTGCCGCGCGTATTGCCAATGATGTCACCATCACACCAGAAACCTTGGCGGCAATGGGGCCGCGCATTACCGAGACAGCATCAATCATTTTGCCTGATGATCGTTTGGATGTTCTTGCTTATGGTTGCACCTCTGCCTCTATGGTTATGGGGGAAGAGGCGGTGCATGGTTATTTGCGCGCTGCTAAACCAATGGCCGCTTTAACAACCCCAA
>JAQCJL010000046.1 GCA_027593125.1 Pseudomonadota bacterium
ACAAAGCCGTAAGGGTTCAGACCTGCGGTATGATTTGGCGGTATCCTTAGAACAGGCCTTTGAAGGCGATACTCAAAAAATCACTATCCCTGTTCCGGCAAGCTGTGAGTCCTGTAGTGGCAGTGGCGCTGCCAAAGGCAGTAAGCCTACCGTCTGTTCTTCGTGTGATGGTCATGGGAAAATCAGAGCTCAACAAGGCTTCTTTTCGGTGGAACGCACCTGCCCATCTTGTCAGGGACAAGGTGAGGTGATTAGCCAGCCTTGTTCTTCATGTGGGGGCCAAGGGCGGATTCAGAAAAATAAATCGCTTAATGTGAATATTCCAAAAGGCGTTGATACCGGCACACGCATTCGGCTTTCAGGCGAGGGTGAGGCAGGATTGCGCGGCGGCCCATCTGGTGATCTTTATATCTTTATCAATGTTAAAGACCACGGGCTCTTTACTCGCGAGGGCAATAACCTCTTTATGACAATGCCTGTGCCAATGGTTAAGGCTATTCTTGGTGGTACGGTGGATATCCCTAATCTTGATGGAAAAATGGCACGCGTCACCCTTGATGAAGGCACCCAATCGGGTCACCGCCTGCGGCTCAAAGGTAAAGGCATGCCTGGCCTGCAGGGACGTGGTCGCGGCGATATGTATGTGGATATCCATGTTGAAACGCCGGTGAATTTAAATGCTCGTCAGAAAGACCTTTTGGCGGAAATGGAAAAAGCAGGTAAAAATCAGAATCCAGAATCTGATTCTTTCGTCAAACGCATCAAAAAGATGTTTGGCGAAGGTTAGGCTTAACACTATGAAGGATATCTTCATATCAATCATATTCTGACCTGATGCTTGCTATGTTTCCTCTGTCGCGGCTATTATTGTGCTGAAAAGAGGATTTGCTATGACCAGCACAACACCGCATCACCCTATTCGTATCGCACTACCTGGTGGCGCCGGCCGCATGGGCCGAATGATCACGCGCTTGATTGCTGAAAATGATCAGCTTGAACTTGTGGCATCTAGCGATCTCCCCCAAGCAAAAGACATTGGTGGGGACTTAGGCCTGATTAACCATATGCCTGAATTGGGTGTTGTGTTATCCGCTGACCCCAAGGCGTTATTCGCTTCTTCTCCTCAAGTGATTATTGATTTCACCTCTCCTTCTGCCACACTTCTGCATACGGAAATGGCGGCGCAACATGGGACGGCTATGGTAATTGGAACCACTGGGCTAAGCCCAGCAGACCGTGATGTGATTGCAGGTTTTGCAAAATCCATCCCTATTGTGTTATGCGCAAACACATCTGTCGGGGTAACCTTGTTAGCTCAACTGGTTGAACAAGTAGCAAAACAACTGACGGATGGCTGGGATATTGAGATAACGGAAACCCATCATAAGCATAAAGTCGATGCCCCTTCTGGGACAGCATTAGCCCTTGGCCATGCTGCCGCCAAAGGCCGCGGCGTCTTGTTGGATGAAGTCGCCTCAATTGACCGAAATGGCGCCAGAAGCGATGGCGATATTGGTTTTGCCGTTATGCGGGGCGGTGATGTTGCCGGGGAACATAGCGTTATTTTTTATGGGGATTCTGAACGTATTGAATTAACCCACCGGGCTAATGATCGGGTAATTTTTGCTCGCGGGGCTTTGCGTGCCGCACGCTGGATCAGTGGTCAGCCAGCAGGCTTGTACAGCATGGATGATGTGCTAAAAGCCTGAATCAGACCTGCTCTCGCGTTTCGATCATTTTGGTTAATGCTTTTGCCACCGCAGGTTTTTCTTGATAGGGCAGAAACCCCCCGATTTCAATCTTTCGCCCGCGTGAGGTAATAAAAAGCTTTTGCCGAGTTAAAAGATGCGAATCATCATGAGGTAGGTTTTCTTTATCTGTGGCTTCCATATGCACCTTTAGCCACGGCAAAGGAAGACTTTCGACCTCAACACGGCCCTTGGCATCAGCACGTTCAATATAAAGCGACGGGTCAGCGGCTGAGATGCGTTCATAACGCTTTTTTGTGCCATGGTAATGGTGGCGAAATACCAAGAACACCAATCCAATCTCTAGACCAATAAACCCAACAACAGGCCACGCCCCAAGCAGAAAAAACACTAGTGAAATGGCAAAACCTGCAATGGTGATACCCGCCATTAAAATCATCGCCGCTCGTGGCGATAAACTGCAATACGGCCATAAAGTAATAGCACGGCTAAGGTCAGAATCTGACGTGACAGGATCAGGTTGGTGTGAGTTTTCCATCTGCATAAAACTTATGATAGAGTAGATTAAAGCCGGGTCAATACTCACGCATGAGGTCATTATGGTCGCCAAAGCCGAAAAGCCATCCCCACCCATGACAAAAACCGCTATTACGGAAACTTTTTCTCGCTTTGCTAAGATAATGCCAGAAGCAGCGACAGAGCTTAACTTCATCAATCCCTATACCTTGTTAGTGGCGGTAACACTATCGGCGCAAGCCACAGATGTGGGTGTTAACAAGGCAACAAAATCGTTATTTGAAGTTGTGAAAACGCCTGCTGATATGCTGGCCTTGGGTCTAGATAATTTGATCAGCCATATTCGCACTATTGGGCTTTTTAACAGCAAAGCTAAAAATCTAATGGCCATGGCAGAGATTCTGATCAATGAGCATGGCGGAGAAGTGCCCGAAGACCGCGAAGCGCTTGAGCGTTTACCAGGGGTGGGCCGCAAAACAGCTAATGTGGTTCTTAATGAAGCCTTTGGTCACCCTACCATCGCAGTAGACACCCATATTTTCCGGGTTGGTAATCGCACCGGTATGGCAACTGGAAAAACCCCACTTGAAGTAGAAAAGAAACTGCTGAAGGTTGTTCCCGAGGACGCCAAGAAAGAGGCGCATCACTGGTTGATCCTTCATGGGCGCTATTGTTGTGTGGCACGCAAACCCAGATGCGCGGATTGTGTGATTTCAGATTTATGCCGCTTTCGGGCAAAAACACCAACACCCAGGTAAGGTGTTTATTTTCCAGCTTTCCGCTGAGCCAGATCACGATAGCAGGATTCCGCATCAATATTTTGGTTTTGGATACGGCTTCTGCCATGCCAGGCAATGATTTCAACCTGAGCTTGGCGAGGATAAAGGGTAAAATCAACAATACATGACGGCAGACGATATTGATGCACCTCCCCTGACCCATCACGGCGGATATAATCAGCATTGCCTAGGGTAGCGATCAGCTCCTCTAATCCCCATCCCATGCTATTCGCCGGATAAAATCGTGGCTTTGGGGCGGAAGGTGGCGGTGAAATGGCAACAGTATCTAGTGCACTTAGGGTGGTTTCAGGCACTTTTGCCGGAATATGGGATGGCATATTTGGATCAGCCGTGCTTTCGACATCAAGAATTGGAGTCGCGGAACTGATGTCTGGCAGATTCTCATTCGTTGGAATGATGATATCTGAAACGCTAGAAATCAGAGGAGAGCCAACCTCATCAAGAGTTTGACAGGCAGATAACAGGAAAAGCAAAATACACGCTAAGGACTGTCTAAAGGTAAACAATTTTATTTTCATGCGTTGAAATTATATTGGCAATCTAAATAATTCAACATTAAGGTTTGTTTTTTGAAATTTTAGGGGAAAGCTTCATGCCAAATTCTGCCGCCATATTAACCATAGGCAATGCCATCGTTGATGTGATCGCCCAAGCTTCAGATGATTTTGTGACAGAACAAGGCATGATGAAGAACGCGATGAACTTAATTGACGCCGAACGCGCAAGTCAGCTTTATCAAGCGATCGGCCCAGCAATAGAAAGTTCAGGGGGTTCAGCTGCTAACACCGCCGCTGGGATCGCCTATTTGGGGGGGGATACAGGATTTATTGGCAAAGTTGGAGAAGATATCCTGGGACGGATATTCCGGCATGATATTGAGGCAATAGGCGTTGATCTCCATGTGGCTATTGATCCCCTACTCCAGACAGCGTGCTCATATATTCTGGTAACCCCAGATAAGAAACGCACCATGAATACCTATTTAGGGGCCTCAATAGAACTTCGCCCAGATGACATGAATGCCGCGGCTATCGCGGCGGCGGATATTGTCTATATCGAAGGCTACCTCTATGACGCTCCTGCTGGGCCGGCGTGCTGGGATAAGATTGTAGATATCGCTAAAGCCGCTGGAACAAAGATTGCTATCTCACTTTCAGATGAATGGTGTGTGGATCGCCACCGTGCGGCAATGGTGGATTTCATCACCCAACATACGGATATAGTTTTATGCAATCTGGATGAGGTGAAACTGCTTTTTCAGACAGATAAGGAAAATGCTATCCAACAGCTTCGCCACATTGTTGGCGAAGCGGCCATCACGGATGGCCATCATGGATCGTTAGCGTTTGTCGGGGACGAAATCGCAGAGACAGATGCGGATCTTAATATTCAAGTATTAGATACCACAGGGGCAGGTGATCTCTATGCATCAGGCTATCTTTATGCTCGGCATAAAGGCGCGAGCCTTCAGGATGCCATTGAGCTTGCCCGAATGACCGCAAGTGAAGTGATCAGTCATATTGGCGCTAGACCACAAACAGACCTAAAACAAATGGCAAGCCAGCAATTCCCATCTTTATTCAAGGATTGAAAAATTTCTTGATTGCTACTGGCTTTCTCATGGCTATGGGGTAGGATAGTGACAGAATCTGTCAGCACCAAAAGAGCCATAATTATGCCAGATGAACATCCATCAACCTCTCATCGCCCTTCACCAGATACGGTTGGCCTGACGCCTGTGATGCGGCAATTTCTAGAGGTGAAAACCCAGCATCCGGATAGTTTGCTGTTTTATCGGATGGGTGATTTTTATGAGCTGTTTTTTGATGACGCAGAAATTGCCGCCGCTGCATTGGATATTACCTTAACCAAGCGCGGCAAAGCTGATGGCCAAGATATCCCGATGTGCGGTGTTCCGTTTCATGCGGTTGATACTTACATGACACGATTAATCAAACGCGGTTATCGGGTTGCTATTTGTGAACAAAGCGAAACCCCTGAAGAAGCTAAGTTACGGAAATCCAAAGGCCCACTTAAACGCGATGTGGTGAGAATAGTTACCCCAGGCACGCTGGTTGAGGATGCTTATTTACCGCCCCGGGAAAATAATTATCTGGTTGTGATGTTTGAGCCGCCAGCCCCCACAACAGGTGCGTCATCATCATCAGCCATAGTAGTAGCGGCAGCAGACCTCAGCACGGGGGATATTTCGGTCGAAACCTTATCATCGTCCCAGCTTTTGGATTGTTTGGCTCGGCTTAATCCTGCTGAGATTGTGATCAGCGATGGGCAAATGGCCCTCAAAGATCGGATAACGCAAATAGACAGCTGCATCAGTGTCCGATCAGCGCGTCAGTTTGATAGCCAATCTGGTCGGAAACGACTGGAACAAATTTATCAGGTCGCCACCTTAGAAGGCATCGCAGAATTAGATCGCGGTCAATTGGCGGCACTCGGTGGTTTAATTGCCTATCTGGATGACACCCAGAAAGGGCGTCATCTGCATCTTAAACCTGTCCGCCAAATCCGCCATGACCATTATTTGGAAATTGATCCAGCGACGCGTCGTTCGCTTGAGCTGACCCGAACAATGGGAGGTGAGAAAAAAGGTTCGCTATTGGCAACGATTGATCGCACGATTACCGCCTCTGGGGCGCGGCTTTTGGTATCGCGCCTGACCACGCCGCTCAAAGCCCGTGATCCGATCATTGCCCGACTGGATTTAGTGGAAGCCATGCTTGTAGACATGCAGATGGCTGACCGGATCAGACAAGCGCTGAAATCTATGCCAGATTTGGAACGCGCGCTAAGCCGTTTGGGATTGGGTCATGGCGGTCCGCGTGATCTGGCGGCGATGGCGCATGGGATTATGACAGCAGGTGAGATCAGCGAAGCGTTAACCGCGCGTAAGACCACCGGCCTTGCTGATGATCAATTGGCTCATCTTGCCGCTAGCCTATCTGAGGCAGGGGATTTAGCCAACAAACTTAGCCAAGCGCTTTCAGATAATTTGCCACTGCTGGCGCGGGATGGGGGCTTCATTCGGATGGGATGTGATCCGGTTTTGGATGAACTCTTTACCTTAAGGGATGAATCGCGTCGGTTAATCGCTGGTCTGCAACAACGCTATTGTGATGACACGGGTATTGCTAGTCTCAAGATCAAGCATAACAATGTGCTGGGTTATCATATTGAGGTGCGAAGCAATCATGCTGATAAACTCATGGCAAAAACAGATTCCATTTATATTCATCGCCAGACCACAGCTCAAGCTGTCAGGTTTTCAACGGTCGAATTGGCAGAGTTAGAAAAAGCCATGGCTAAAGCCGCTGATCAGGCTACTGCCTTAGAATTGGAATGGTTTGCCAAGCTGGTTGATCAGGTGAAGGCCTGTC
This sequence comes from Pseudomonadota bacterium, assembly GCA_027593125.1. Lineage (GTDB taxonomy): Bacteria > Pseudomonadota > Alphaproteobacteria > Puniceispirillales > UBA1172 > UBA12202. Next base: position 6,421 of record JAQCJL010000046.1, read on the forward strand.
AAGATCAGCTTTTAGCGATGGCAGATGCCGCCGCTCAGCTAGATGTAGCAACAGCGATAGCGCGATTGTCTGAAACTTGGCGTTATTGCCGCCCTGATATTCGTGAAGATACAGATTTGGATATCACCGAAGGCCGACATCCTGTGGTAGAACAAATGTTAGCCAATGCCCAAGATCACCCTTTTGTTGTTAATTCTTGCCATCTTTCCCCGAAAGATAGGGTGTGGCTTTTAACAGGCCCAAACATGGCAGGGAAGTCTACCTTTTTGCGCCAGAATGCCCTCATCACAATCATGGCGCAGGCAGGATTTTATGTTCCGGCAACTTCTGCTGTTATTGGTATGGCAGATCGCGTGTTTTGTCGCGTTGGTGCCTCGGATGATTTGGCCTCAGGGCGATCAACCTTTATGGTAGAAATGGTGGAAACGGCCGCCATTCTCAATCGGTCTAGCGCAAACTCGTTAGTCATCCTTGATGAAATCGGCAGAGGCACAGCAACCTTTGACGGGTTGTCGCTTGCATGGGCAGTGGTGGAACATTTGCATGATGTGGTAGGCGCAAGGGTGCTGTTTGCAACCCATTATCATGAATTATCAGCCTTAGAGGATAGGCTTGATGGGCTCAGTTGTCATGCTATGAAAGTGCGAGAATGGCAGGGTGATATTGTCTTTCTCCATGAGGTAGGGGCCGGGGCCGCAGATCAATCTTACGGTATCCATGTGGCCCGACTAGCAGGTGTGCCACCAATGGTGATCACCAGAGCTGAACAAGTGCTTGCCACATTATCCCAAGAGAAATCCCCTACAGGATTAATGGAAAGCTTGCCATTATTTGATGCCAGTCTACCTGTTCAGACGCCTTCAAAGTCAAGCAAGGCAGAGGAAGCATTAAGGGATATTATCCCTGATCAACTGACGCCACTTGAAGCCCTTCATTATCTCTATGCTTTGCGAGCTATGCTTGATGATGAGGGCACATAGACAGAAATAGACACGCTAGGCGCGGATCGGATATAGTTTAATTCAGTTCGTTTCAGTCTTGCCGAAGGAGGGCGGAAGCCCAATGGCCGTTGATCAGACCGTTTTGCCAAGCTGGATGTTGGCTTTCCATCCGTTAGAATATGTTCGCGACGCGGTTGAGACCGAAGTCATAAAGGAACGGCTTGATCGGATCAGAGTTGAACACGCTCGGCTTTTCAAAAACCCTGTTAAATCCAGAGCCCAGCTTTTACCAGTCTTGAAAACTATGTATGAAACCGGCCGTGATATGCTGAAAACAGCTTTTATGGCTAATAATGACGGGGCGGCATATTTGGGTGGGCACACGATGCTGGTCGATACCCTGATCCAGTTGATTCATGACAGCATGATGGCAACTTATCCGGTGTCAAGACGGCCTAATATTGCCTTGCTTGCCACAGGTGGCTATGGCCGAAGTGAGCTTTGCCCCCATTCTGATATCGATCTGTTGTTTCTGACCGAAGTGAAACCAGAAGCAGAAGATATTCAGGCCATTGAGTTCATTCTCTATTTGCTATGGGATTTGGGGATGGATGTTGGGCATGCTAGCCGCAGTCTACGGCAAGCCATTCGTTCAGCTAAAGATGATCTGACTATTCGCACAGCTTTGCTAGAAGCTAGGCATCTAGCAGGGGATGACATATTAACACATCGCCTCATGGAACAGTTTCGCAAGGATATCATGGCCAATACGGCCCGAAGCTTTATTTCGGCTAAATTGGATGAACGGGATGCCAGACATAAACGCAGTGACGCTCGGCGTTATATGCTTGAGCCGAACATCAAAGATGGCAAGGGGGGGTTGCGCGATTTGCATACGCTGTTCTGGATCACCCGATATGGTTTTCACGCGAACAGCGTGCTTGATCTGGTAAACAGCAAGATATTAACCCATACCGAGGCACGGGCGTTTTCCACTGCCCAGAGGTTTCTCTGGACTCTGCGATGTCATATGCATTTGCGAAGCGGCCGTGAAGATGATCGGCTAAGCTTTGATGCCCAAATGGATATCGCCAGTTTGCTTGACTATTCTGATCGAAGTGACAGTAAGGGTGTTGAGCGTTTTATGCGGCATTATTTCTTAACCGCTACCACGGTAGGCAGCCTGACTCGCATATTCTGTGCCGCCATCGCTGATGATTTCAATAATTCTGCCCGTAGTTTTCGGGATAGGATGCGTTGGTCGAAACCGCCCCATCCGTTTATGTTACAAGGCAATCGGCTTGCCCTTAAACCCGAATTACGGTTTTCAGATCATCAACAGGCCATGATGGATGTGTTTCTTTTGGCTCTGGAGACAGATCAAGATATTCATCCCCAAACCTTGCGCAAGATGGCACGCAAGCTCAGTTTGCTGGATCAAGATTTTCGTGCTGACCCAAAAATTAACGCTGTGTTTCTATCGATCTTGAGCCATAAAAAAAACCCTGAACGCATCCTAAGGCTGATGAATGAGGTTGGTGTTCTAGGCAAATTCCTGCCTGATTTCGGGCGTATTGTAGCGATGATGCAATACGATATGTACCATAGTTATACCGTCGATGAGCATACCATTTTCGCGATTGGTGTGCTTCATCAGATTGAAACAGGTGAATTAAAGGACATTGCCCCGGTTGCCTCGCGTGCAGTAAGCAATGTTCAGGAACGCGTTGAACTCTATGTGGCTATGTTGCTTCATGATATTGCTAAGGGGCGTGGGGGTGACCATTCCATCCTTGGCGCAGAAGTGGCACGGCAGGTCTGCCCTCGGCTTGGACTGGATGAAGCCGCAACCGAAACCGTGGCCTGGCTGGTGCGATACCATTTGCTGATGAGCGAAACCGCCTTTCGTTATGATCTGAATGATCCAGCGACCATTGAACGCTTTGCAGAAGCGGTGCAATCACCTGAACGGCTTAACTTGCTATTGGTTCTGACAGTGGCAGATATTCGCGCTGTTGGCCCAAATGTCTGGAATGGGTGGAAAGCTGCCCTTATGCGTGATTTGTATAATCGCACTATGGCGGTTCTGCTTGGCGGTGATGCTGTGGCAGTAGCTGATAGCATGGCGGTTGAAGTTGGGGAAGAATTGCACCTTGCCCTTAAGCCGATAGATCCTTATTGGACAGAAGAAAATATCGCGGCGCATCTGGGGGTGTTCTACCCCAGTTATTGGAGCAGTTTTGATGTGGCATCATGCTTGCGTCACGCAGAAATGTCCCGAAAGTTTAGTCAGTCTGATGATCTTGTCGGCATTAGCATGACGCCAGATCAAGCCAGAAATGCCACAGAAATCGCAATCATAACCGCAGATGATGCCGGTCTGTTTTCACGCATCGCTGGCGGTGTTGCGGCGTGTGGTGCCAGCATTGTGGATGCGCGGATCACCACTCGTAAAGATGGGCTGACTCTTGATGTGTTATGGGTTCAAAATGCTGATAAACAAGCAATTACTGAAAAAGCGGTGCTGGCGCGGATGAAAACCACATTGAAAAAAGCAATGAGCGGACAATTAGATATTACCGCCGCTGTTGAGGCCAGATGGCGGCAAACGCCGTCTCGCATCCGCCGCATCTCTGCCCCAGCAAGAGTGCTAATAAACAATCAGATCAGTTCCACCCATACCGTGATGGAAATCAATGGCAAGGATGCCCCCGGCTTGCTTTACCGGATCACACGCACCATTGCGGATTTAGGGGTTCAAATTCAAACCGCTAGTGTTTCCACTTATGGTGATCGGGTCGTGGATGTGTTTTATGTTAAGGACAGTTTTGGCCTTAAGATTGAACGTGAAAGCCGGATTAAAGTGATTAGGGAAACTCTGCTTAAGGTGCTTGAAGACAGTGATCCAGCCAATCAGGTGGCGGCATGACCACGGCATCAGGTTTGCTATCGGCTTTTAGCCGGATCAGCGTATTTACCGCGATTAGCCGGATATTGGGATTTACGCGTGATATCATACTGGCAGCAGTGCTGGGTATTGGGCCAGTGTCAGATGCGTTTTTTGTGGCGTTCAAATTGCCAAACCTATTTCGCCGATTGACCGCCGAGGGCGCGATGACTAGCGCCTTTATTCCTGGTTATACAGGGGTTGAGCAAAGCGAAGGTAAAAAGGCTGCACAATGTCTCGCTGGTGAGATTCAAACTATGCTGGTTTGGGTGTTGTTGCTGATCCTTGTGGTGTTTGAAATCTTTATGCCCTATGTCATCACGGCTATGGCGCCGGGGTTTGCAATTGACGCTGATGCCTCGCGATTTGATGGCGGTATTCATCTGGCACGCTTAACCATGCCGTATCTGCCTATGGTGTCACTTTTGGCGTTATGGATTGCTATTGGCAATGTTTATGGCCGATTTGCACTAGGGGCATCAATGCCAGTGATAATGAATATCGTCATGATTTCTGGCGCATTTTTGGCATGGTACATGTGGCCTGATCTTAATCAAGATGGCGTTGGTTATGATAGGGCAGCTATCATTGCCATATCGGTTGCCAGCGGTGGTGTGATTAAGCTTTTGGTTATTGGCACTATGCTGTGGCGGAAGAAATCTTTACCGCCGATTTATTTTTTTCCACGCCTTAGCCAAAACAGCAGGACACTCTGGCGGCGGTTTTGGCCTGCTGCACTTGGTTCTGCTGGAACCCAGATCAATTTGCTGATTGATACCATTCTGGCCTCTCTTTTGCCGATAGGGGCAATTTCCCAGCTTTATTTTGCTGACCGTATCGCCCAATTGCCTCTTGGTGTTGTTGGCATTGCCCTTGGTGTTGCTTTATTGCCGACCTTGTCACGCCTTGAACAGGTTGAGGTGGTTGATAAAGCGGCGGTGAGGCAAGTGCTTCGCCGCGGTATCATTATAGGAATGCTGGCGGCGTGCCCGGCTTTGGCCGGTATCATGGCTATTTCTGATGATTTGATCAGAGGTTTATTCGCCTATGGGGCATTTGATCCAGCGATGGTGTCATCAACGGCGGCGGTGCTGATGGCTTATGGTTCTGGGATACCTGCGTTTATTTTAGTCAAAACATTTCAACCTTCCTTTTATGCCGCTGGTGATATGACCACACCTATGAGAGTCACCATCATGTCGGTTGGAATAAACATTGTTCTAAGCATCGTGCTGATGCAGGTGATCGGGGCGGCAGGTTTGGCGCTTGCGACCTCAATCAGCTTATGGGCATCGACGCTAATTCTCATGCTGATGTTGAAGCACAGAGGCCGTCTTGATGTTTCTGTGATTTACCCTGTGATAAAAATTGCCGTGGCGTCGGCGGTAATGGCGGCTGGGCTTGTCCTAATCCGTTATGGGTTAAATAGTTTATCAGCATGGCAGGCCCTAAGTATTTTGATGCTTTCAAGTGCAGGGATTTATCTTCCTCTGATCTATGCCATGGGGGTTTGGCGCGGTCTAAAGGGTTGACCAGTACCGCCGCATAGCCTAACAGATTTGTGGCAAAGTCTAATTGATTAATAGGCCATTAACGCTAAACGACGCAGGACAAAACAATGAACAGGATTTTTTCTGGCATACAACCAACAGGCAATTTGCACCTTGGGAATTATTTAGGAGCAATTAAAAACTGGGTTGAATTACAGCATCAGTATGAATCGATTTACTGCGTTGTGGATTTGCACGCAATTACCGTGCCTCAAGACCCTGTGCTTTTGCGCGCATCCACGATTGAGGTAACAGCCAGCCTGTTAGCCGCTGGAATTGATCCAAAACAGGCTATTATTTTTAATCAGAGCCGGGTGCCACAGCACGCTGAGCTAGCTTGGATTTTTAATTGCGTGGCGCGGCTTGGCTGGCTTAATCGCATGACCCAATTCAAAGAAAAAGCAGGTAAGAACCGGGAAAACGCCAGCGTTGGTCTGTTTGCTTATCCGGCGTTGATGGCGGCGGATATCCTGGCCTATAAAGCAACGCATGTCCCCGTGGGTGAAGACCAGAAACAGCATCTTGAACTGACCCGTGATATCGCGGGCGCATTTAATGCCATGGTAAATGAAGAGTTTTTCCCCTTACCAGAGCCGCAAATTCTGGGTCAGGCAACCCGTGTGATGAGCCTTCGCGATGGCTCCTCAAAGATGAGCAAGTCTGATCAATCTGATTATTCGCGCATCAATCTGAATGATGATGCTGATACGATTTCCCAAAAAATTCGCAAAGCCAAGACAGACCCCGATTCTCTACCAGAAACGATGGAGGGGCTTACCGAC
>JAQCJL010000047.1 GCA_027593125.1 Pseudomonadota bacterium
GTCAATTATTAATAAAATATAATTAATAATATCAATATATTAACATTAAATAGTTAATAAAGTATTAATATAGTGTCAAGTTTTCGGCGTGACCAACCGCATCATTTTTGGTATGAATGTTGCAACATGGTATGCCACAGTTACGCTATGGTAAAATGCCCAAATAACAATGGAGGCTATCCTGATTACGGTTAGCAGAACACGTCCAAGTCGCCACACCGGATGCCAGCGTTGCAGGATTATCCGTCTATTTATCATGGTGGTGGCGATGCTTGTTTTAATCGGGCTGATTGCTGGTGATAAGTTTCAGTTTCTAAACTTTCTTACGGCAGAATATATTGCCGCGGCAATCTGGATTGTTGGTGGGTTAGGGTTTTTGGTGAAATTGCTGTTTTGGTGGATACAAAAACGCCGCGCCGTTAACGATCCTGAACAAGCCTAACAGCCATTTCCTGATACGGAAAAAACCGTCCATAGGTATAACCATTGAAAAAATTGACGGTGTAGATATGCCTTGTGGCATAGGGGTTCGGCTGACCAGTCCAATAGGGTTCACCTGAGGTATTAGGAAAAACATCAAGTTCGATTTTGATATCCTCACATTCATAACAGACGATTCCCTCAAGCTCATCGAGATTGGGCAAGCGCCAATTCCCGCCAAGTTGTGTGTTGGCTTGAAGGATGGCTTCTTTTATTTGATCATGATTGAGTTTAACAATCTTGCCAACACAAGTCTCACCATTCCATGTCTGCCCAACGCTACATCTAAGCCATTCCACCCCTGATTTCAGATCAATCACAATATGATCACGAATGATAAACTGAGTAGAAGCCATCGAAGGGGTAGCAGTTAAGCCAATCATTCCGACAAAAAGTCCGAAGAGTGAAATAACCTTGAATGTGCGATTATACAGGTGAGACAGCCACATAAATACTCTCCATTCCAAATATTATAGAAATATAATATTATGTTTTCAACAAAAGGGACAATGCAACTTTTAGACCAATAATAAGTTGGCAATTTATGTTGGTATCAATCTTGCAGATATAGCCCAGAGATTTGAACAATCATCACAGGTTTTTTTATTATGGATATTGCATCGTTAGTAGGATTTGCGGGTGCCGTTGGTATGATTCTAATGGCAATGGTCTCAGGAGGTGGTATTGGCCCCTTTATTGATACGCCCTCTATTCTGATCGTTTTTGGCGGCACATTCTTTGCGGTGATGTATACCGCCCCCTTGGGTGTCTTTTTGGGCAGTTTTGGGGTGATGGCGAAAGCATTTTTACCACCAGTTAAAAAACAAGACGAGCTGGTTCTTCGCATGGTTGAACTTGCAGGTATCGCCAGAAAAGACGGTATGATGGCGCTTGAAGGCCAAGATGTGCCGGACAAGTTCTTCCAAAAAGGTCTTCAGATGTTGGTGGATGGCGCGGATGAAGCAAAACTTACCGCGCAGTTGAACCAAGAAATTAAAGCTATGCGGTCACGTCACGAAGCCAACCAAGGGGTAATTAAGGCTTGGGTGGACTTAGCCCCGGCTATGGGAATGATTGGTACATTGGTCGGTCTCGTGCTTATGCTTGGTAATATGGCTGACCCAAAGGCGATTGGACCAGCGATGGCGGTGGCCTTGCTGACAACCCTTTATGGTGCTTTTATTGCTAATATCATGTTTGCCCCGATGGTCACAAAACTCGAAGGTTATACCGCCTATGAAACGGTTTATCGGGAAATGGTTGTCATTGGGCTTAAGAATATTGCGCGCGGGGAATCCCCACGTAACATTCAGGATCAGATGGTCTCTAACTTACCACCGAAATTGCAAGCATCAGTAGAAGCCGCCGCATAATCGGCTTCTCATCTTGCTCTATCGTGGCTTGAGAAAAGGAAGAAATCATGGCTAAGGAAAATGAAGAAGCAGTAGAAGAAGAAGAGCAGGACGAAGAATGTCCCAAATGTCCGCCTGTTGGTGCGCCAGCATGGATGGCAACATTTGCTGATATGGCTACTTTGCTGATGGCTTTCTTTGTTTTGATTTTGTCTTTTGCGGAGTTCAATGTCCCAAAGTTCAAACAGATTTCAGGGTCACTTAAAAATGCCTTTGGTGTTCAGCGGGTCATCCCTATTGTTGAACAGCCAAAGGGTACGACGGTTCTGTCATTGAACTTCAGCCCATCTCCGGCGCCTTCCTTAACCCAAGATATGACACAGCAAACCACGGATACGACAAAGCCTGATCTCGAAGTTCAGACTAAAACTAATGATGGTGAAGGCAGCGATGGCAGTGCAGATGATATCCTCAAAGCACTTGAGGATGCGATTGCGCGTGGTGACATCGAAGTGGAAACTTTAGGTGAAAACGTGGTTGTCAACTTTACGGCGACAGACACCGATCAGCAAAATATGCCGCAATTGTTAAAAGAAACCTTGAACGCACTTGAAGCCGCAAAACAAGCAGGTGGGCAAGCTGACCAAGAGGTGCTGTTCGGCGGTATTGAAGATAAGTTAAAGCAAATGATTGCTGCCACCGAAGCCGCCCAAGCACAACAACAGCAAATGGCGCAAGCATCATCAGAAGCGAGCGAAGCTGCCCAAGATGCGAACCGTAAGGCTGAGATTGCCGAAGATGAGCTAAAAATTGCGCTGAAACAAGAAATTGGCCAAGGCTTGGTCGATGTTGAGCGTATTGATGATAAAGTTATCGTTACTGTGGGCTCTGGCGGGGCGTTTGCCTCTGGTTCGGCCGCTCTAACGCCGCAAGCACAGGAAATTATGGCTAAGATTGCTGGTGCCAGCAGTGAAGGTAAAGGTAAGATCAAGGTTTCTGGTCATACGGATGATGTCCCACTAGTCTTTGGATCTAATTATCGTGACAACTGGGATTTGGCTGCTGCGCGTTCTTCCAGTGTTGTGCAGGCACTCGAAAACACAGGGGTTATCCAAGGCCAGAGGCTAGAAGCCATCAGTTATGGCGAAGCTCAACCCGTGGCGTCTAATGATACCGAAGAAGGCCGTTCAAAGAACCGCCGGATTGAAATTGAAATCAATTACTAATGACCCTCCATGCCAGCATCTTTGTCTATCATCAGGTGCTGGCCTAAGGAAAAGGTCGCATATATCAAGACACAAATTAGCGATATTTAATATTAAGCGCTTGAGGGGCTGAAACCAGATTGAGGTTTCAGCCTTTCTTTTTGTCCCCATCCAATAAGATAAAGTGTTACTACCTTAACCGCCTGTCAAGGATAGGGGGCAATGCCCCATGGCATAATCTGATGATATGGGATACCATTTGCTATATCAGGTCATCGCCTAGTGATGGGGAGCTGGCCTACAATGGCCAGAGGGATGGGATAGGTCGCCTAAATATCCTTGTGCTCAGAAGCTATGCTGACATCAAGCGATATGGCATCGCAGAGCATGTTGACGTTCAAGTAAGTGATATAGCAGCCTAGGTGCCAGGGATAGAAGACCGCTTACGTTTCTTTTTCTTTGGCTCTTGTGGGGGTTCAGGATCACCAATAAGAGAGTTTCTAAAGCGTGCCTTTTCATCAATCTTGCGAACGGTAATTTGCACCTCTTTGAGATCGCGGGCAGCGATCACCATCCACATTTGATATTCTTTATAAATGATAAAACTGCGCAGCATCATCAAATAACCACGCTTAAAATAAAGCGCTAATAAAATATAGCTAATGACGAACAGCACCCAATGCACAGCAAAGGTGATGGCATAGATGACTGAGACCGCAAGAAGGGGTTCAAATAGCCGGTTCTGGATCAGCCAGATAGGGGGAACATAGAACGCGACGGGATCAGGTGAGGTGTCAATAATTTCACAGCGGCGGTAAAGGTCCTTGAGCACCTCAAACACAATCAATTCCTCGCGTGCGGGAAAATCATAACTCTTGATGTTCTTGACAATCTCTTCAAGGTCTTCGGGTTTAGGAAACTCTAATGTCACCCCAAGTGGGCCATAGGCAATAATATTAAAGATGCAATCCTTACGCAGTATGGTCAGGAGAACACCTGTCTCCTCATCACATTCTTCCATCAGAGTCTGGAACTCAATGATACCATCTTTGTAGATTTGGCCGTCTACACCAAAGATTATATCCCCTGCCATCAACCGCAAGGTACGCGCGCGTGAGATGGTGTTAATTTCTTTAACGGCAAGAAGGCTGGAATAGGCGTTTACATTTTCACCTAGTCCAGACTCCAGAGATTCATCAGGCATGATTAGTTCCTTTCATGCCGGAACATACCGGATTCATTACGGAAAGGTAATGCTATTTTTGTTGGTTTCAATCTGCTGCATGATAATCATATTCTGTGACATCATTTTGTTCAGCAATTCAAGCAATTCGCCTTGACGTGTATAGATGGCGTTCAGTTGACGACCATCATCCATACCCGTAGCCATATTGTTGATGGCTTCCATCGTATTTGCTTCAATAGTGTTAAGCTGGGTCATAACGCGCTTGTTTTGGCCCGTGATTTCATTTGCTAATCCTTTGCTTACAGCATCGGTAAGCGCCTTATTACTGGCAGACACCTTATCGGTGGTTTCCTGCATCTTCGTTACAATCGCATCACGGGTTAGTTCAATATTGCCATTGAGGTTTTGCAATTCTGAAATCAACTGATTGTTCTGAGTCACCAAAGACTGCTGTGTTTTCAAAGCAGACTGAAGACTGGTTAGTGTTGTGTTCACTTCATTGACATTCTCTGCAAATACGATCAAGGCTTCACGACTTGTGCTGGTGATAGCATTGAGATCGGACATGGTGCGGAAATAGATAAGTCCAGCAAAGATAGAGGTAACGACCACGCCAATAATGGCACTGAAAAAGATAATGGTTGTGGAACGATGTATTTTTTTCACACTGCCCTCCAGCGCCTGATTTTCACGTTTGATTTTGCCGTATTCCGCTGTCACATCCGTGGCAGCATCGGCGGCATCAAGTGCAATCTTGATGCTGTCCTGAATATCCTTTGGTCGCATACTCATTATCGTCTCCTAAAAAGGGTTCAGCGCCGTTTATTGGCAGAAACCAGTTTCGTTTCGTGATATGCACATTCTGTGCCAGCCGCCTCAATCACGCTTCGCGATGGCAACATACGCCCCTTAAAGCCAAACTTGCGGCATCCATAGGGTCTGTTAGGATCATGGGTGATAAAATGATGCCTACAATCAAAACAATTTAACGGTTTTTTGGCGTTTGCATTACGATTGGTCATGATCCGACTTTCGTAAATTTTGAATTGTCATCACCCAGCTGGCTATGCGAAAGCGCAACGCGCCAAGAAAACAAAGCAAGGCTGCTAACCACGACAGGCCAGCCCGGAGCGTATCACCCATATCATGCCATTGAAGCGCGGTTATGACCAGATAGATCGCCGACCCGAAAAAGGTGACAGTGCTGATTAATTCCCCTAGGCTATGATGTCTTGTTTTTGGCATATCACATCTCCGACTTTTGATCTTAGTTCAGCAGTTGTCCAAATTCATCATACTGCAATTCTGTGGGCACATTAACATCAGGTTCTTGTAAAACCTCACCGCGGTCAATACGGTAGATATAAGCCAACACAACCGCTACAGCATTATAAAGCTTCTCACTAATTTCTGCGCCAATATCGCCTGTAAAATATAGCGCTCGCGCTAGTAAAGGATTACGGAACACGGTGATATTATGCTCATTCGCCTTGGCAATGATGCGTTCTGCGATCAGCCCTTTGCCCATGGCAAGGATCACAGGTGCACCGCCTTGTTCTGCGGTGTAACGCAAGGCTACGGCAAAGTGGGTTGGGTTAACAATCACGGCGGTAGCATCTGCAACTTGATCCAAGGCTTCTCTTTGCCGAGAGCTTTGCCGAGATTGTTCCATCTGCATGCGCCGAATTTTTGCCTTCACCTCTGGTGAACCTTCGGTCTCTTTCATTTCGTCTTTTAATTCTTTCATCGACATTCTTAGGCTTTGCATATGGGTGTGGCGTTGCCAGAAATAATCAATCGCAGCGATAATCAACAAGGCTATCAACAGCATCCCAATTAAGACTTGCAGGCCGAACAGCATCATTTCTAAGGCCTGATTCATAGTGCTTTGGGTTAGCGGAACGACGCGTGGAATAAACTGATAAATCACGACTGTGGCAATGCCAAATAACAGACCCACCTTTAGGAGGGATTTGCCAAGCTCCACCAAACCTTTGACCGAAAAAATGCGCCCCAATCCGGAAATGGGATTGATCCGGTTACCCTTGAAGCTTAACGCTTTCGCAGAAAAATTGATGCCGCCAACAGCAAGTTGCGTTAGTAATACCACAAGGACAATAGGCACCGCGACAATAGCCATCAGCAAAATGAAGTTCCAGAAAACAACTTCTACCCTTGCCAACCATGCTCCTTCGAGGATTTCAGGGTGGTCAAAGATAAATAAAGACCCCCACGTTTGAAGCATTCTTCTGCCAAAAATTGGCACCATCGAAATGATAGCCAATCCGGCTAGCATGCCGGTAAAGACAAACATTTCCTTTGAGGAAAGAACCCGACCTTCTTCCCTCGCTTTATCAAGTTTTCGTTGCGAGGGGTCTTCTGTCTTTTCTTGGCTGTCATTTTCCTCAGCCATGATGCAATTCTCCTATCAGGTCATGAAGATGCTGGATGGCGTCATTAGTCAGGTCTGACATAGCGTAACCCAGAAAATCAGAAGCAAAATAAAGAACGAAAAACACACCCATTAACGAAATTGGAAAACCAAAGGAAAACAGATTCAGTTGTGGGGCCGAACGCGTCACAATACCTATTGAGGTGTTGATGAACAAAAGAATCATGGTGATAGGCAACATAATCATGGCGGCGCTAAAGAACATCGCCCCTGCCGCTTTGATGCCGGAGGCCACCATAACATCAGCATTAGGTTGAAACCCAACAGGCATAATATAATAGGTTTCAAGGATTGATCTGATGATAATCAGATGCCCGTCAAGACTGACAAAAATCACCATCAGAAACAGATAGAGGATTTGACTGACCACAGGTGTCTGACCGCCAGCGTTAGGATCAACTTGCGCTGCATAACTAAGCCCAGAGGTTGAGGCAATTTTTTCACCAGCCAGCGAAACTGCACCAAAAAAGATCGTCAAGATTAATCCTGCGCATAACCCGATGCTTATCTCGGTCATCACAATGGTAATTAATGCTGGTGAGCCAAGGATTTCTGGCGGTAACAAAGGCATGGTAATCGCAATCGAAGTGGCTAGTGAGATCGACATGATGATCCGGATATTTAAAGGCACCCACCGTGCCCCAAAAAATGGCGCAGATAAAATAAAAGAACCAATACGCAAACTGCTAACAAAGAAATTAGCCAGATATCCCATGATAAGTTGCAATTCCATCCCTGGAAGGGAGGGGCCAGCAACACCATCAATGGCGAGATCCGCACCCATCAGTTGATTGCCACGATCTGATCAAAGGTGTAGTCAAAATAGCCTGTCAGGGTATTCAGCATATAACCAGACAACAACCCAAACACTAACAGCACAATGATTAGCTTAGGCACAAAGCTTAAGGTCATTTCGTTGATTGAGGTTGCCGCCTGAATAATACCGATCAACAGACCAACAGCCAGCGCAACCATCAAAAGCGGACCAGCGGTCAAAATGATCTGCCAGAACATATTTTGCAGGAAATCTACATTGGTATCAAAGTTCATAATCTTAATCTCTCTAGCCTTAGTCAGGCATTACATGGTGGAATAAGTGGCAACAAGTGAGCTAACCGTCATTGCCCAGCCATCGACCAGAACAAACAAAAGTAATTTAAAGGGCAGGGATACCAGCATTGGGCTAAGCATCATCATACCCAGAGACATGAGGGTAGAGGCAATGACCATATCAATGACCAAAAATGGCAGAAACAAAAGGAAGCCAATTTGAAATGCCGTCTTTAGTTCTGAGGTGATATAAGCAGGCAACAACACAGAAAAAGGAACATCTGCATTGGTGGCATAAGGTTCATCGCCAGCCATTTCTGAAAACATTGTCAGGTCATTAATACGGGTATTTGAAACCATAAAGTCCTTAATTAAGGCACTGCCAGAATCTACCGCCACATCTACCCCAATTTGCCCATCAAGATAAGGTGAGATGGAAACTTCATAAATCTGGCTGAAAGTCGGCGCCATAATGAAAAAGGTCAAAAACAAAGCAATTGCAATCAACACCTGATTTGGTGGCGTCTGCTGAGTTCCTAAAGCTTGACGCAAAATAGACAGCACAATAATTACGCGTGTGAATGAGGTCATGCCCAGCACCAAGGACGGCAATAGCGTCAAGGCCGTCATGAGCATCAGAATCTGAAGGGACAGGGAATATGTCGTGGCGCCATTACTGCTATCGACAACCGTAAAGGCTGGCAAGCCGCTAAGCGTATTTCCAAGGCCATTCTGGGCCATAGCAACCCCGGCGGTCATGATAAACACAAGGGAAAGTCCAAGGCGAGCAAAGAAAGTAGAATAAGTCATGACTGGGATAATCCAAGTAAAGGGTTGCGCTGACGAGCTTGCTGCATCGCTTTGAGAAAAGGTGAGGTGGTAGAAGCTTCGACCGAAGTCTTTTGATCGGGGCTAGCCCCTGAAGCTGAATTGGTAGGTGTTTTTCCTGTTGGCTTGGCCCCGGCGGCAGATAAAGAGAGGGGCGCTGTTTCCAAAGGCATAATCACAGGAGCTTGATTTTTGGTGGTCAGGACAAGATAGGTTTTCCTATCAATCGTCACCAGCTTAATGCGCTCATGACCACCAATGCCAGTATCCTCGATCAGTTTGATCCGGCGATCACTTCCAAACTGGGCTTTCAATGGGCCTTTAAAGCGCCTAGCCAAAAACATCAAGCCTATCAGCACTGATAAAAACACAGTGATCGTGATAAGCTGGCTATATGTAAAGGTTTCAGACATGAATGCCCCATCATCAATTTGCACTGATAGAGGCAAAAGCCATGCCAGTTTTAAGGGCTAATTTTTAACGAATTGATTATTAATAAAAAATTAATATTTAGAGAGGCGATTTTCTGAGGATGTCAGAAAATTGTCACCTCTTTCTGACCAGGTCTGAATAATGCAATCTGATAAGATTACAGATTTTCCATGCGTTTTTCTGGTGACACAATCTCGCTAAAACGAATACCAAAACGTTCCCCAACCATAACTACCTCACCACGAGCAATGATGGTGCCGTTAACCAGAATATCGAGGGGATCACCTGCGAGTCGGTCAAGTTCAATCACAGAGCCTTCGTTAAGGCGAAGCAAATCACGAATTTTAATTTCGGTTTGTCCGACTTCAACCGTCAAGGTGACATCGATATTTTCCAGCACGCGCAGATTATCAACGCTGACCCGTTCGGAAGATTTTGTTTCTTCAACAGGGGTTTCGGTTTGGTTTTCGGTTTCTTCGGCCATAATCATATCCTCTTTTGGCTAAAGCTTAATTTGAAGTAGTTTTAGTGAGCTTGACAGCGGCTTGTCCATTTACCTCACCAATTTCACCCATAAATATCACATGCTCTTTGAGCATCACCTCAACCCCATCATTAATTTGCATAGGGAAGGTGTCATTTGGTCTAAGGGTAATCAGCTTATGCATCGAAACGGTTGGCTGACCAAGTCTTGCGACAATCTCAAGTGGAATTTCCATAATGGCTTGTTCCATGCGTTCGCGCCAGGTTTTGTCATCATCAACCATATCTGATTGCACCCTAGAACGCAGCTGGCTGGCTATAGGTTTCAAGGTTTGCAATGGGTAAATAATATCAAAAGTAGCGGCCTCAACATTAGGCAGCTGAACCACAAATGAACAAATTATAACCAGATCATTTCCATCAACGAATGAGGCAAATTGAGGATTAACCTCACGGCTGCTAGGGGTGATTGTGATCCGGGTTAAGTCTTTCCAAGCTTCCATCAAAGCAGAGTTCAAGCCACCGGTGATTAACTCAATGACGCGTTCCTCAGTGGTGGTAAACTCATTACGGCGTTGTTTAAGGGTTGAGATTTTCCCGCCATAGTAAGAATTGGTTAAGATCGAAATGAAGCTTGGGTTAAGCACCAGCATCATACTTCCGCGCAACTCTTCAATTTTTGAAATATTAAGGCTGAGGAAATTTTCCACATCAGAGGTGTATTCATCAAAAGTTTTGACCTCAGGCGGAAATGAGGAAATCCTTGGCTGTATTCGAAGCATGGGCAGAAAAATGCCGCGAGCAAGGCGCGAAAACCTCTCATTTACCATTCTCAGCGCATAGTAATCCCCTAGAAGGGACAGGTCATCTGAGCCAAACTGAAATGATCTAATATCCACATTATCACTAATGTCAGCTATTGCTCCCTGGCTTGTAGATTCATTCTGCAAGCCATCAATCAGGGCATCGACTTCATTTGAGCTAAGTTTTCGGGTGGATGTCACAACAGACCTCGCCAGATGAACAAATAGTTAATCACGTTATTGCAACACAAATGAGGTGAAATGCACTTTCTCAATGCCGCCAAAACCCTCAAGCGCTTCCAGCTCTGTGTTAAGGGCTTCTTTGATGGCTTCAGAGAGCATCTTGCGGCCAGCTTCACCTTTGATGTCTTCTTCGGTATAATTACCAATGCGTTGCAGGATAATAGAGCGCAAGCCTAATTCATGTGCTTCCACATTTTGCATGACGGTATCATCATACTGGGTGGATACCGCTAAACCGAGCTGCAGCATTTTACGTGAGTTATCAAGGTTTGTGGTAAAAGTGCCAGCAAACTCATAATAGATTGTCTCAAAGGTTTCCTCTTCTGGGGTATCCTTTGATACTTTCTCAGGATCAGCGTTTGCCTCTTCTTCTGCGGTTTTGGCGGCATCGCGCTCTTCCATGCTGCGTTCGATCATTTCTTCTAATTCTTCTTTTTCAATGACATCGCCAGCAGGGGCAAAGAAGAAATAGCCAACAACCATACCGATGGAAATCAAGCCACCAAAAATGCCGATTTTCTTCAGAAGCGGTTTAAGTCTGCCAGATTTCTTTTCATCTTCGTTATCGTCAGCCATTGCTCTATCCTCACATCGTGACGTTAAGCCAGAATATTAATCTGACTATTATTAGCATTATCTAATGTTTTAGTCGATGGATCGTCCGCGGAATCCTTTTGTCCGTTGCGATCCTTATCAGAGGCTTGGTCTTTTCCTCCAGACAGATTACCAGAATTGCCCTGATGACCATGTTGTGTGCCTTGCCAGCTTGATGTGTTCATCTGGCCAAGCTTCATGCCATATTGTTCAAAAATCTGCTGTAGCCTATTTTCGGGGTCTGCCAGCATAGTGGCGGCCTCAACGCTGGTTGAAGTAATACTTACTGACGACACATTGCCTGTCATACTAATTTTGAGAACAAGTCGTCCAAGGCGTTTTGGCTCAAGGATGACTTCAATAGACTCATCGCTATTGCCTTTTGATGCAGATTGAATGTTACGGATCAGCCGATCAGGCCAGTTTTCTTGTTGCATATTTAACCGAATTAACCGGCCATCTTTGCCTTGATCTAATCCCATTCGCGTATCCAGATCAGTCCCTTGGGTTCCATTCTGGCCCTGCTGTTGTCCGGATTGCTGACCAAAATGGCTGCCTTGTTCGGTGCTGGCAACAGCAGAGTTTGCTGTTGAAGATGAAGAATTTGCCAAAGCTATTTGAACTACCCTCGTTTCCATCAATTCCGCTTTTGTTTGACTTGTAGCAGTGGGAACAGAAGATAAAGTTTCAGATGGCTTTAATTGGACTTGACGCCTTGGCATGACATGATCTTCATCATTGGCTCTTGGCTTAGCTTTTTTGCTCATTGCCGTGATAGGATCTGTCTTTTCAGGCTCTTCCTTTTCATCACCATTAGCACTTGGCTTAGCTTTTTTGCTCATTGCCGTGATAGAATCTGTCTTTTCAGGTCCTTCCTTTTCATCACCATTAGCACTTGGCTTAGCTTTTTTGCTCATTGCCATAATAGGATCTGTCTTTTCAGATGCCACCTCCCCT
>JAQCJL010000048.1 GCA_027593125.1 Pseudomonadota bacterium
TAACGCCCTCACCTTACAGCTGATTAATGCCCCTACCAGAGGGGTGTGTAGCAGCCAGTGGGACGCGAGTGAGTTTAGCTGGAAGCATTGTCCTTTTCATTACGCGGCCATTCATTTTCATGATGATGATATTTATGATTTTAACTGGGACAGCAGTTTTTCATTTACAGTACCAAAGGATATGGCATCAGGCCTTTATGTCATGCGTATAAAGGCTGGCGATCACGAAGACGCTATGCCATTTTTTGTTTGCGCGCCCAAAGCCAAGCCAACCGCCAAGCTCTGTGTGCTTGTGTCCACATTTACCTATACCATTTATGGCAATCATGCGCGCCCAGATTACCATGATGGGTGGTTAAAGCGAATAGCAGATTGGGGGGCATACCCTTATAATCCTGCGGTTAACAGGGAATATGGATTATCGACCTATAATAATCATTCTGATGGAAGCGGCATTTGCCATGCCTCCCATAAAAGGCCATTGTTTAATTTGCGCCCGGGCTACATCACTTTTGGTGAAGCGGAATGTTCTGGCCTCAGGCATTTTCAGGCTGATAGCCATCTTATCTCATGGTTACATAAGCATAATATTGATTATGATATTATTACCGATGATGAACTTGACCGTGAAGGGATTGACGCCATAGCCGGCTATGCCGCCGTCACGACCGGAAGCCATCCCGAATACCATACCCGGAAAATGCTGGATGCGTTAATGGCCTATCGTGATCAGGGGGGGAATTTGCTCTATCTTGGCGGAAATGGCTTTTACTGGAAAATTGTTCGTCACCAGCAACATGATGACCTCTTAGAGATCAGAAGAGCAGAAGACGGGCTTCGAGCCTGGGCATCTAATCCAGGTGAATATTACCATAGTTTTGATGGATCATATGGGGGATTATGGCGGCGTAATGGCCGACCACCTCAACAACTGGTTGGCATTGGATTTACCGCCCAAGGTGTATTTGAAGGCCACCCCTATAAGCGCACCTGTTATGATCCACAATTTGACTGGCTTTTTGAAGGTATAGATGGTGATGAGATCGGCAATTTTGGTTTTAGTGGAAATGGGGCGGCAGGGTTTGAGTTAGACCGCGTTGACCCCAACCTAGAAAATAGCCACAACATCACCTTGCTGGCACAATCCTTTGCTAATGCGTTTATGCTTGTCCCAGAAGAACATCTTACGCATCTGACTAATTTGTCAGGCGGCAGCGAAGACGCCGCTAAGCGTGCTGATATGATTTATTTCGAAACCCCTTCTGGCGGCAAAGTGTTTTCCGTAGGGTCGATTACCTTTTGCGGCAGTCTACCTTGGAATGATTTTGATAATAATGTCTCGCAGCTTCTTTTGAATGTGGTTAAGCGCTTTACAAATTAGTAATGCAGATCACGCCTGCTAGGCAAAAGCGCGATATCCTTAAAGCGTGGGTCTGCCGATTGATCCTAACGCCGACTCAACGCTCATGCCAATGCGGATGCACATGGCTTCATCATGCGGTTTAGCAATAATCTGCAATGAAAATGGCAAGCCATCTTTGGAAAGCCCCGTCGGTAGGCTTAACCCACAAACCCCAAAATAATTAAATGGCCGGGTAAAATGCCCAGGTGCCACCGCTTGATCCGCATCATTGATTTTTGGGGCAGTGGTCGTCATTGATGGGGTAACGATAGCGTCAAAACTTGCCAGAGATGACATGAACATAGCCATATGCTCTCGCCTCTGCTTGAGTAGATTGAGATAATCATGCGCTAGTCTTGTTTTGCCAGATAGCACGCGCTTACGGACATCTTCGTCAAGTAAGGCCTCATGATCGTCATATAATGCCCCATGATTATTATAGGCTTCGATCGCTGTAATTTCACCATTCCAATCGGCACATTGCGCATAGTTAAACGGGGCGGAAAAGACTTCAATCCTTGCCCCAAGAGACTTTAAGATATCCAAAACACGATCATAATCTGACAGAACTTCAGGGGTGCAATACGCTCTCTCAGTGTCATTGATCACGCCAACGTTAAGCCCTGCGATGCCTTGCGCCGCTTGGCCAAAAAGCCCTTGGCTTGTCTTCATATCATGGTCGATATCTGCACCAGAACGACCCTGCATCACTTCATAGAGTATGATCGCATCAGTGACCGTTTGCGTGATAGGTCCTGGGGTATCAAGGGTTTGTGATAGAGGCATAATGCCATCGCACGGCAATTGCCCTTCGGTCACCTTGAGCCCGGTCAATCCACAGAACCCAGCAGGAAGGCGGACTGATCCGCCTGTATCCGAGCCTATTCCAAAGACAGCCATTGCCGCTGATGTCGCAACCGCCGAACCAGAAGAAGACCCACCCGGAATACGATGATGTTTTGTATCCCATGGATTCCACGGCGTACCCATCTGCTGATTAGTCCCCCAACCGCCAAAAGCATGTTCAACAGTTTTTGATTTTCCGAGGATAATGCCGCCACCAGCAATCAGACGCCTTACCACAGTGCCTGTTTCAGTGGACTGATTATTCAGTAAGACCTTAGCCCCATTAGTGCAAACCGTTCCTTCGAGATGATAAATATCTTTCAAGGCAAACGGAATACCATGCATGGGGCCAAGGCGATATCCCGCCTTAATGGACTTATCAGCAGCATCAGCCATCTGCATGGCTTTTTCTGAAAAAACTGTTTGATAGGCGCCAATTTTGTCATCATGCCTTTGGATTTGATCAAGATGGGCTGATACCACCTCTTTGACTGTCAAGAGACCATTTTTATAAGCCTCTGAAATAGACGCAATAGTGCCTAAGGGATAAGTCATGGAATGATCTGCTCTAATCATATAAATATCCGTATGTGCTTAGGATTTGGATTTTGTTTTAGTTTTGGTCAGTTTTTTTGATGCACTGCTTTTCCAGTCTTTTCCTGGAACAGCTGACAACAAATCAATCGTATAGGGGTGCTGAGGTTTAGCAAAAATATCTTTGGTCTTTCCTATTTCAACCACCTCCCCATATTGCATGACGGCCATTCTGTCACATACCTGTGCTGCAACACGCAAATCGTGAGTAATAAAGATCATAGATAGTTTCATCTGTTCCCTAATATCATCCAGCAAATCAAGAATTTGTGACTGAATAGAAACATCTAGAGCAGAAACCGGTTCATCAGCAATCAAGATTTCCGGCTTGAGTGCCAAGGATCTAGCAATGCCAATACGCTGACGCTGACCACCAGAAAATTCATGTGGATAACGATCAAAAGATTTATCATCTAAACCAACAATCGAAATCAGCTCACGCGCCCTTTTAATCGCTTCTTCACGATTTATACCTTGGGTAATTGGCCCTTGAGCAATAATATCACCAACTTTAATCCGAGGATTAAGAGAAGCAAATGGGTCCTGAAATACCATCTGAATTTTGTTTCGCCATGCGCGCATGGCTTTGCGTTTCAGCATATTAATCTGAGTGCCTTCAATCGTAATCGCTCCAGAATCCGTATCCATTAGTCGGATAATGCACCGCGCCAAAGTAGACTTACCCGACCCACTTTCACCCACCACACCCAAGGTTTCCCCATTATAAAGATCAAGAGTGACATCTTTTAGGGCCTCAACTTGTCGTGATGGCCTGCCAAACCCAAAAAGCCCCCGGCCACCACCAAAGGTTTTACAAACGTTTTGCACCTCTAGCACTTTTTCTTTGGATATGGTTTTGGCCTTGCGAGGGGATAGACTTGGTACAGCGCTGATCAACGCCTTAGTATAGGGATGCTTAGGATTATTTAGCACCTGCTTAACTGGTCCGCTCTCCACAACAATCCCATGTTGCATCACCATAACCCGATCAGCGATATCGGCCACAACACCAAAATCATGGGTGATGAACAAGACCCCCGTATTATAAACTTTTTGCATATCCTTAATTAATTTTAGGATCTGCGCCTGAGTCGTAACATCAAGGGCGGTAGTGGGTTCATCTGCAATGAGAATTTGCGGTTTTAGCGCAAGTGCCATGGCAATCATTGCTCGTTGCCGTTGACCCCCAGATAGCTCATGCGGATAAGCGCGCATGATCTGTTCTGGGTTAGGAAGGTTGACATCATCAAGCAATTCAACCGCGCGCTTCTGACGATCGGCTTTTGACATATCAACATGATACCGAAAAATCTCATCAATTTGAGAACCAATAGACATCACCGGATTAAGAGCCGTCATGGGCTCTTGAAAAATCATGGATATTTCGCTTCCTCGCAGCTCCCTCAACCGCTCGTAACTGACCTTGGTGATATCTTCGCTGTTAAATATGATCTCGCCATTTGAGACACGCACATGGGGTTGCGGCAAAAGCCCCATAATCGCCCGCGCCGTTAACGACTTTCCGGACCCACTCTCACCAACAACGCATAGCGTTTCCCCTTGTTTCAGCTCAAGGTTAACTTTCTGAATAGCATATTGGCGATCCGCCCCTTTAGGGAGTTCAATATAAAGATCAGCAATATCAAGAAGCTTTTGTTTCAATTTCTTTCTCTTAACCTAGGGTTTAGTGCGTCATTTAAGCCCTCGCCAACCAGATTAATTGCTAAAACCGTTATCAGGATAGCAACACCGGGGAAAGTACATACCCACCAAGCTGATCGCAGCATTGTCCGACCTGCCCCAATTTGAAAACCCCAACTCATAATATTAGGATCACCCAAACCTAAAAAAGACAAACCACTTTCAATCAAAATCGCTGTTGCAATCATGAGGGAACCAATAACAATAATTGGGCTTAAACAATTTGGTAGAATCTCTCGCAACATAATGCGCAAGTCGCTCATGCCAAGGGTATGGCAAGCTTGTACAAACTCTCTATTTTTAAGGGATAAAAACTCGCCTCGTACCAGCCTAGCAACACCCGGCCAAGACACTACCGAAATAGCGATGACAACGCTGTAAATTGAGGGCTTTAATATTGCAACCAGAAGAATGGCAAAAATAAAAGATGGAATAGTCTGAAAAACTTCTGTGACTCGCATCAGAATATTATCAATCTGCCCACCATAATAGCCAGCAAGAGCACCAAATAAAATCCCTATAAACACGGCAACTAATGTGGCAACAAGCCCGATCAAAAGGCTGGTCTTAGCCCCATGAACAATGCCTGCGGCAACATCTCGGCCAAGGGAGTCGCTTCCTAGTAAAAAGCCATTTGTTCCCGGAGACGACAACGGTTTTCCAGCAAGCCTAAAAGGATCAAACGCATAGAGCAAATCTGCAGTCGCCGCCATAAGTATGACAAGGAAGATAACCACTAGCCCAAAGACAGCAGAGCGATTTCGCTTATACCGGTTCCAAAAATCCCGCATGATCAGGATACCTCTATTCTTGGATCAAGCAGGCTGTAAATGATATCAACGATCAAATTCACAACAATCACAAGAGCTGAAGATAAGAGAAAAATGCCAAGCAGCAGATTAAGGTCACGGGCAAAAAGGGATTCAAAAGCCAGCATCCCAAGACCCGGCCATGCAAAAACCGATTCCACAATCACTGACCCCCCGATCAATGCGCCAACCTGAACACCCGCCATGGTGACCACCGGCAATAACGCATTACGCAACACATGAACAAAGGTAATACGCCGTTCGGTTAACCCTTTGGCCCGTGCTGTAATCACATAATCCTGGCCATATTGCTCTAGCATTGAGGCGCGCATCATGCGCGTATAAAGCGCAAGATAGAAAAGGGATAGAGTGATCGTAGGCAAGACAAGATGAACCGCGATATCTTTCACCCGATCCCAGCCTTCGTAAAAGGCAGCAACATTTTCCATTCCGCTTGTAGGAAACCACCCTAAATTAAGCGAAAACACCACAATCATCATTAGGCCTACCCAAAATAATGGGGTCGCATAAGTAATGAGCGCGAAAACAGTAATCACCGCATCTTTCCATGTGTTTAGGCGCATCGCAGCCAGAAGCCCAAGCAGGATACCAAATCCCACCGCTAATATGATGGTACTAACCATTAACAAAGCGGTTGGCCAAAACCGATCCACAATCAGTTCGCTGACAGGCATGTCATGACGGAAAGAGTACCCCAAATCAAGCATGACCACATTCTTCAAATACACCATAAGCTGAACAGGAAGCGGTTGATCAAGACCAAATTTGGCTCTTAATTCTGCCATATACTCTGGTGTTGCTGATCCCGCCTCACCTGCCAAGACATCAACAGCGTCACCATCGGCTAAGTTTAATAAAAAGAAATTGATAATAACAATAGCCAGGATAATCGGAATACCCTGAAGCAATCGTTTTAAAACAAATTTAAAGATTTTGCTGGATCGCGTCATAATTGATGGAAACCATGAAATTTAAATCTATAAAGAAAAGGTATCGAGCCAGCATGATACTGGCTCGATAACTCAAAATTTAGTCGTCAAGCCACGCTTCTCTGAACGAGCCATAAGCACCCATCGCAGAGCCATAGGCCCCTTTTAGCTGGGTGTTGTAGACTGTCAGGAACTCAAGCTCAAACAGGTTAACAACTGGCATATCTTGAGCCAGAATTTCCTGAACTTCTTTATATGTTGCTGTCCGCTTAGCGGCATCTGGTTCTTTAGAGCCAGAATCTAGCAGCGCATCAAGTTCAGGATTGCTGTAACGTGATGAGTTCACAAAATGGGTTCCTTGACGGATTTGATTAGTCCCATAGTGACGATGAACACCAAGAACAGGGTCAGGCAACTGATAGAAATAGTTGATGTTCATTTCAAAGTCATAATTATGATAAACACGCTTCAACCAAGTTGGAACATCTTCATAACGCAATTCGACTTCGATCCCTATATCGCCCATGACCTGCTTGAGATACTCACCAGCACGGCGCCAGTCTTCACCGTAAGGAATGATATCCAGCACAGCGCGCATCCGCACACCATTGGCATCCTTGGCGTATCCCGCTGCATCAAGCATAGCATTAGCCGCCGCGACATCACCTGTTTCAGGGTAATTCGGCATTGCCGCGTGCAAATTGGTAGCCTTGAAGTTACTGCTTAATGCACTTGTTGCTGGCTTCCCATAACCAAAGAAGATCGTATCAATCATGAAACGCCGATCGATAGCCGTTGAGATCGCACGCCTAATGGCTGGATCAACAAATGGCCCCTCAATAGTATTAAACTCAATCAAAGCCATCGGGTTAATCATGGAATAACCGTCTGTTGTTACACCAATATCATCGCGCTCTTTCAGACGAACGGCATCGATATTTGGAATGGCGTTATAGGCCGCATACATCACTTCCCCATTTTCCATCGCCGCAGTTCTTGTGGATGCATCTGGGATGAACCGGCCAACGATACGATCAAGATAAGGCAGACCTTCTTGCCAGTAATCCTCATTCTTATCTAGGCGGATGTACTGTCCCTTTTTCCACTCAACAAATTTGAACGGGCCTGTGCCAACAGGATTGTTAGCTAGTGATGCAGATTTAACATCCTGACCTTCAAGCAAATGCATAGGCACCATTGGTGATTCATAAGCGGAAAAAGACCGCATCATATATGGCGCAGGGTTATCAAGATGAAAAATGGCTGTGTGATCATCAGGTGTATCGATACGGCTCACTTCGCGGAAGGAATTTGGTCCGCGTGGATGAACTTTTTTCAACACCTCTAAAATGGTAAATTTCACATCTGCAGAGGTAAATGGCTTACCATCATGCCAGCGCACATTTTTTCTGAGTTTAAAGGTGACGGTTTTGCCATCAGCGCTCATTTCATAGCTTTCAGCAAGCATTGGAACCATCTTGCCATCATTGTCATAATCGAACAGCCCTTCATATACCTTTGGCATAACAAGGCCGATTGGTCCAGATGTTGACACATACGATGCAAGTGTTGGAGGTTCCGGCTGCACCAGAAACGCTAACGTTCCGCCAGCTTCTTGTGCTTTAGCAGCGAAGCTGCTCATCATTAAAGCAATCGCTACTAGGAATCCTTTGAAAATATTATTCATAAATCGCTCCCTCTAGATTTAATTTTCTTTATTATTTTGTTAATTTTTAATTAACAAATAATTTTGGATGGTCGATCCTATCGTGTCAATAAAATTATCCACCCCTTTTTATGCCTTGAAATACGCTAAAAGGTCTTTTTGATAGGCAAAAAACGCCCCTAACCCTCCCGTATGAATGAATAACACCCGGCTACCAGATGGTATCAATCCTTCTGTTAATAACCCTGGAATTGCCGCAAAGGATTTCGCCGTATAGACTGGATCAAGGATAAATCCCTCTTTTCTGGCCATCATGTTAAGAGCATCTCCTGCCTTGTCACTGAGCTTGCCATAGCCAGGAGAAAAAGCACCATCCCAAATGTGGAAATCCGCATCGTTAAGATAGTTGGGATGATCGACCAGATGGTTAAATTGTTGGGCCATACGGTTTAATCTTTGGCGTTGCTCTGATTTCGGGCGGCGCACACATGATCCTATGACCTTGGTTGTTGGGCAGTAATATTTCATTCCCGCGGTCAAACCCAAATGTGAGGCACCGCTACCTGTTCCGACAATAATATGATCAAAGGCTTGCTCAGATTGCTCAACGATTTCTTTTGCGCATTGAAAATAACCGCATGCGCCAAGGGGGGGTGTCTTTCCTGACAGCGCAATTACATATGGCCGGCGGCCTTGCTGTTGCAACTGGTCTGCATAGGCATAAAGGGCGGCGTCTGCGTCCTCGCTATTTCCGTCTTTGAAGTAACGAATCTCTGCGCCCAGCAACTGATTCAGCAAAACATTACCCGTTTCGTAATATTGCGGCTCAGGGTTTTCTACGCGTTCTTCAAGCTGTACCACTGCTTTTATGTTTAATGAGGCAGCAATAGCCGCAGTTAATCTGACAAAGTTAGATTGGACTGCACCAGTCACGAGGATAGTATCTGCGCCTTGGGCAATCGCGGCGCCAAAATAATATTCTAACTGCCGTGATTTATTTCCGCCAAAACTTGGGCCTGCTTCATCGTCGCGTTTAATCCATAGATCAATGCCCATGCGCTCAGATAACTGATTTAACCGTTTTATTCTGGTTGGCCCATCAAGAATACCTTGTCTGGTAAGATTAGCGATGTTGTCTTCGATAGATGTGTTTCGCATTAATCATTCTTTTAATAAGAACACTTGCCTGTCAAATCATTATGAAAAGCTAATGTTTTATCCCAATGGTATTGCCACCATTGCCCAAAGAACTTTAGCCGGAATTACAAATATTGAAAGATATTTTTGGTGGCAGGGAATGCATGGGTGCGACTGTTTTCACTTTCACAATTTAGCTTCTTTAATTCTCTTTCGGTGGAAGGCGTATAATCCGGAGGCAACAATGATAAAAACACCAAAAATTGTGTTGGGGGTTGGGATATCGCTAAACATAACATAGCCCAGAAGGGTCGCCCAAATCATACCTGTGTATCTGAATTGCGATACTAGGCTAATTTCACCGACCCTCATGGCCATTATACTAAAGAGGTAGCCGACGAAAACAGCAATACTGGCTGAAAAAACCAGAATGACGGTGCTTGCATCAAGAGCTTTAAGTGAAACGAAAGGCATGGCTACCGCCGACATAATGGTAACGCCTATAATCGTCACAAAGGTAACCAACACTGAAGGAACTTCAGGGGGAAGCTTCCGGGTGACCATCTCTCTCATTGTCACAAAGATAACGGAGAGAACAGCGTAATATGAATAGCTTGAGAAACCCTCTGCGCCAGGATTGATGACGATAATGACACCTATTAAACCGATGATGATAGCTGTCCATCTTCGATATCCTACCCGTTCATTTAAAAAAAGTGCCGCTGCCATCGTCACGGTAAGCGGCAGTATTTGAATGATTGCCGTTACATTCGGCAAAGGAAGATGCTTTAGAGCATAGAGAAATGTTATTGTGGCCATCACCTCAGCAAACCCTCTCAGCATCATAAGGTTCCAAGTTAGGCGAGAATGATTAAGGATTTTCACCCTCTTAATTTTCATAGCGATGAAAAGAAGAGGCAGGCAAAACAAGGCTCTCAGAAAAATGATCTCAATAATTGGGTAAGTGATGAAAAGTGATTTCATTAATGTGTCGTTAACGACAAAGCCAAACATGCTGACCATCATAAAGATGACGCCTTTAGTATTATGAGTCATGGTCACACAAATTTCTTTTTAGGAAACACTGGTGAGAGATTGAGCCTTTTTTACAAATTTGGGAATACTATTTTTCTTGTGGGTAAAATAAGCAACAACTGATGCGGTTGGATATTCTTAGCAGTGCTGCAAAGCCTATTGAAATTATTTACAATCTTGACGAGACTAAGACCAATTAATTTTGCATCAGAAAAGTATAGGTTAGATAAATGGATGTATTAGATTTATTGAGTAAACACCGTTCGATTAGAAAATTCAAATCGGATGCTATTGATGATCACCTTTTTGAAAAAATCATTCTCGCAGGTCAAGCCTCTGCCAGTTCTAGTTTTATTCAAGCCTGCACGATCATTCGCATCACAGACGCAACCAAGCGCAAGGATTTAAGAGAATTAGCAGGCCATCAGGCCTATATCGAAGACGCGCCCGAGTTCCTGGTCTTTTGTGCAGATTTAAGTCGCTCTTTCCAATGCTGCCGACAACATTATTCAACCCCAGTAGAGGGGCTGACAGAACAATTCATCATCGCAACGGTGGATACAGCGATAGTGGCTCAAAGCACAGCGATTGCCGCCGAATCTGTTGGTTTAGGTATTTGCTATATCGGGGCAATAAGGAATGATCCTTTCAAGACTTCCGAATTGCTAGAGTTGCCAGAGCATACCTATCCCGTCTTTGGCATGTGTATAGGATATCCGGATGAAGAACCTGAAGTGAAGCCGAGATTACCACTCAATATCTTTTTTAAAACCAACGTCTATGAGGACAAAAATGATGAAAGAGAAATATCTGCTTATGACGAAGCCATGTTGAATTATTATAAAAATAGAACCAAAAATCAAAAACAGCAAAGTTGGTCTGAACAGATGGCTGGTATTCTATCTAAAGAAAACAGACCGTTTATGAAAAAATTCCTGACTAGCCGTGGATTTTTAAAAAACTAATCCAGTGGGTGATAAAAATAAAAAACCGCCATCCCATCGGATAGCGGTGTTAGCATGGTCTTATTGGTTGCGGGGGCAGGATTTGAACCTGCGACCTTCAGGTTATGAGCCTGACGAGCTACCGGGCTGCTCCACCCCGCGTCAATAATGTATTCCGGCGTTAATTATGTTGCAGCCGAAAAATGTCAACATTCAAGCATATATTCTACACAATAGAGCATTTAGCCAAAAACGTAGAAGATCAGTGCTTGAAGACACTCAAGATAAGGCAATTTAACAGGTAAGCGGTCACGTAGCCGGAAGGCCTGGCAGCGACCTACTCTCCCACACCTTAAGATGCAGTACCATCGGCGCTAACGACTTTCACGGCCGAGTTCGGAATGGGGTCGGGTGGGACACCGTTGCTATAACCACCAAGCCATCCGGCCACGTGAACTTAAAAAGACATCCGCAATCTGATCATTTTCAGCAATAACCGCCCGGTCATATAATCCTAAGATTAAAATGATCCGGAATCTGCCTTTGCATACGGCCGATCAAGCCAATCGAACAATTAGTACCAGTTAGCTTCATACATTACTGCACTTCCACACCTGGCCTATCAACGTGGTGGTCTTCCACGGTTCTCAAGCGAATCCTGGTTTTGAGGGGGGCTTCCCGCTTAGATGCTTTCAGCGGTTATCCCGTCCGCACTTGGCTACCCGGCGGTGCGGCTGGCGCCACAACCGGTACACTAGAGGTGCGTCCACCCCGGTCCTCTCGTACTAAGGGCAGCTCCTCTCAAGATTCGAACACCCACGGCAGATAGGGACCGAACTGTCTCACGACGTTCTAAACCC
>JAQCJL010000049.1 GCA_027593125.1 Pseudomonadota bacterium
TGGTGAAAGGAGGGCTGGGATTACGCTGGGTGCGCTTCATATCTACATTCAGAACAGTAAAATCAGAAGCTGTAATCTTTGCTACCGCCTCATCTGCCATTGTTTGATTTTGCAAATCCATTTTGCCAAGTTTTTTTCCGTCCAGATGGGTAAGCCTAGCGGTAAAGCTCTCGCCGCTATCTTTGTTCATAAGAGCTTCAACTGTCCAATATTCTTCGGAAATGAACAGTTCAATTTCAGCTTCGCGTTCACAGATGAGCTTGAGAGCCACCGATTGAACGCGACCTGCGGATTTAGCGCCTGGTAATTTCTGCCACAACACTGGTGATAAGGTAAAGCCAACCAGATAATCCAAGGCCCGCCTTGCCATATAGGCATCAACCAATTCGTAATTGATTTCGCGGGGGTTAGCCATGGCATCAAGCACAGCTGATTTGGTGATCTCGTTAAAGACAACTCTTTCCACTGGCTTACCGTCAAGCGCCTTAGTTTCATTCATGACATGATAAATATGCCAACTGATGGCTTCACCCTCACGGTCAGGGTCAGTGGCAAGGATCAGTTTATCAGCCTTTTTTAATTCGGCAGTAATGGTGTTGATGGGATCTTTGCTGCGTACCGGAATGTTCCAGTGCATGGCAAAATCTTCTTCGGGTATGACAGAACCTTGTTTGTTTGGCAGGTCACGAATATGCCCCACAGAGGCAACGACGTGATAATCACTACCAAGATATTTATTAATCGTTTTGGCTTTGGCTGGGGATTCAACAACAACAAGTTTCATAGCGTAATACTGACCTTTTTTACCTGACTTTTTGTCATGTCCCGTTTGTCAGGTGCTAGGCGTTTCCGGCTTCCATAGCAAAGAGACCCTGTTGCCATAATGCCGGATGATAACGCCTGCCAATTCCATTTCAAACAGCGCCATGCTGATAACAGGTATTGAGAAATGACACCGCTTAATCAATTCGTCAACCGAAGATGCATCAAAACTTAACAAGTTCAGCAATTCCTGCTTGGCCTTTTCTACCTCATCTTGGTTGGGATCAGTGGGTTTTCCCTCATCAAAAAGTGGCAGTGACGGTGGGTTAACGTTCCATTCTTTGCTGTCAATTTGGTCCAAAATATCTTGACTATCCTGCACTAACATGGCCCCGTCACGAAGCAGATTATTACATCCTCTAGATCTGGGATCTAAAGGGGATCCGGGAATAGCCATGACATCACGGCCACGGTCGGCGGCTTCTCTTGCCGTGATCAGTGACCCAGATTTTAATCCTGCCTCAACTACCAAAAGCCTAATCCCAAGTGAGGCAATGATACGGTTGCGAATAGGAAAATGCTTGGCGAAAGGCTGCATTCCTGTCGGCATTTCCGACATCAAGACGCCTTGATCCCGAAGGCTTTCATAAATACGGGTATTTTCACGTGGATATACTTGATCGACGCCGCCTGCCAGGACCGCAATAGACCCAGTGGTTAATGAACCTTCATGGGCCGCCGCATCAATGCCCCGCGCCATGCCAGAAACAATGGTATAGCCCGCTTGTCCGATCTCACTACACAAAAGCTGAGTAAGATTAAGAGCGTTAAGCGAAGCGTTTCTTGATCCCACCACCGAAAGCGCGGGTTTTTGTAAAAGATGCAGATGACCGAGACAAGTCAAACATCCTGGCGCATCATCAAACATTGCCAAACTTTTGGGATAGGCATCTTCACCGCGCACAATGATTTGCGCCCCTATTTTTTCAGCTGCCGCTATTTCATCTTCTGCCGCACTCTGGGTGGAGATATTAAGGGAAATGCGTGAACGCTTACTGATCTCAGGTAACTGTTCCAGAACGGCTGATCCGGTTTTGTATCGGCGCAACAGCATCGTCAGGGTGACTGGTCCAATATTTTGCGTCCGTATCAGTCGCATAATGGCCAGTTTTTCAGTGATTTTCAAAAATATAATCCCTTTTGCTAAAAGGCTTGGCATGCAGCAAGAGATTGCACCGCAACTGAAATCAGAGATATCTTAACGTGTAAGGATTAATATTTCGTTAATAGCAGGGTTGAAAATCAGACCCCAACCCTTTTATCACGACATACCAATGCGTGGTTCTGTTCCAGAGAAAAGCCGCTTGATATTGCCGCGATGCCGCCAGATGGCCAAGGCGGCAATCATTCCTGCTGTTATAACTGTTAAAACCGGCAAAGGAGGAGAGGAGATCAGCGCAAATAAAATCGGGGCAGAAGTATAGCTGATGATCGCTGCCAGTGAAGAAAAGCGAAACAAAAATGCAGTTACCAGCCAGACTAAACATACCATTGCCCCAACCAGAGGATGAAAGCCTAGAAATACCCCTAATCCTGTCGCTACGCCTTTACCGCCCCTAAAACCAAGCCAAATCGGATAGCAATGCCCAACAATGCTTAACAGGCCAGTGATGGCAATAACATTGCTATCACCATTGAGATAACGAGCAATCATGACCACAAATAAGCCTTTACCGCTATCCAGAAGAAGCGTTAGCGCGGCAGCAATTTTGTTGCCAGTGCGCAAAACATTGGTGGCGCCAATGTTGCCGCTGCCAATGTTCCGGATATCACCTAACCCAAACAGTTTTGCTATGACTAAGCCAAAGGGAATAGCGCCTATGAGATAGGCGGCGAGGCCATAAAGCATCAATACGATAATATGTTCAGGCATTAACGAGTACCGTTTGCGTGAAGATCCAACTTATGATCGTAAACCTTTTTGCCGCCAATCCAAGTGCCGATCACAACGCCTTGTACTGGGGCACCTTCAAAAGGCGTGCTGACGGATAATGAGGCAAAATCCCCCCCGCGCACTTGCCAGCCACGATCAAGATCAATCATGGTGAGATCAGCGGTTGCCCCAACTGCCATTTGCCCACCATCAATCTTTAGGATTTGTGCTGGATTATGGCTCAATAGTGCAAATACGCGCATCAACGGAAGATATCCACCATGCCAAAGCGACAGCGTCATTGATAATAACGTTTCTAATCCAGAATAACCTGGTTCTGCTAAGCCAAAAGGAAGCGATTTCACATCGCGATCTTGGGGGGAATGATCACTTGCCATGGCATCGATTGTGCCATCTGCCAGTCCTTCTATCACAGCTTGCCTATCCACTTCGCTTCTTAATGGTGGCGAAAGCCTAAACCGAGTATCATAGTCTCTGACCGCAATATCATTAAGGAGGGCATAAGGTGGTGCGGTATCGCAAGTGACATTCAAGCCTTCAGCCTTTGCCGCGCGGATGAGGGCAACGCCCTTGGCAGTGGCAATATGTGCAACATGATAATGACCACCTGTCAGCCGCAGAATAGAAAGATCACGGCTGATCACAATGTCTTCGGCAGCATCAGGAATGCCTCTTAAACCAAGGCGCGTTGAATGTTCGCCTTCATGCATTTCCCCGTTTTCGGCAAGCATAGGGTCTTCAGCATGCTGAATAACAGGGCGGTTAAGCATAGACGCATAACTTAGCACTCGCCGCATGGTGAGGCTATTGGCAATAGTCTTCGTTGCATCGGTGAAACCAACTGCCCCAGCTTCTGCCAAGAGTCCTAATTCTGCCATGGCCTCACCCTTAAGTCCGACAGTTGCCGCACCATAGGAATACACCCTTAAATCTTGCCCAGCTGTGGATAGCCCACTCATCATACGGCATTGGGATAACAGCATTTCAGGGTCATCAAGCACGGGATAGGTGTTTGGCAGACAGATAATGCTGGTAATGCCGCTTTTGATCGCAGCGTTAGCTAGGCTTTGCGGGGTTTCACGATGCGCTGCCCCGGGATGACAAGATTGTACCCGCATATCGATAATGCCTGGTGTCAGCACATGACCATTTGCGTTAATTATCTCTGCGCCTTTTGGGGCTTTCAGCGTATTAGGCTGATCAGATAATTCCGCAATTCGCCCTTCACGGATCAAACAATCCCCATGGCTATCTGTCTGGCTAGCAGGATCAATCAGGCGTGCGTTTTGGATTAACACATCGGTCATGATTTCTGCCTTCCTAGAACTCCAGCAGCAAGGGATTCCAAACAAGCCATGCGAACGGCAACACCAATTTCCACTTGAGTGGTAATCAGACTGCGTTCCACATCATCAGCCAATTCGGATGAAATCTCAACACCGCGGTTCATAGGGCCAGGGTGCATAATCAACGCTTTAGGCTTAGCCAATGCCAGTTTCTCACGCGTTAAACCATAGCGATGGAAATATTCCCTTTGGGATGGGGTTTCTGCCCCTTGCATGCGTTCCTGCTGAAGGCGAAGAAGCATAACGATATCAGTGCCGTCTAACCCCTCTGCCATATCATGATAAACGGTAACGCCCATTTCTGTGATGTGTTGTGGTAACAGAGTTGTCGGCGAAATCAGCCTGATATTAGCGCCCAGTATGGAAAGCAGATGGATGTTTGACCGTGCCACTCGGCTGTTGGCGATATCACCGCAGATAGCAATATTCAGCCCTTCAATATGACCAAGGCGACGACGAATAGTAAGGGCATCTAGCAAGGCTTGCGTGGGGTGTTCATGTCGTCCATCCCCCGCATTAATAACCGCCGCGTCAACATAATTAGACAGCAACAGCGAAGCCCCAGAGTTTTGATGCCGCATCACCAGAATATCAGGATGCATAGCGTTTAGGGTAACAGCGGTATCAATAAGGCTTTCGCCTTTTTTGATGGAAGAGGTCGCAACAGGAACATTAACAACTGACGCCCCCATTTTACGTGCCGCCAGATCAAACGAAACCCGTGTCCGTGTTGAGTTTTCAAAAAATATGGTAAAAACCGTCACGCCTTTGAGATGGCTCAAGGTTTCGCGTGGGGGCAGATCAGCAAAAGTGTTGGCGCGATCAAGAATGCCCTCAACCACAGGGCGTTGAAGCCCTTCTATCCCAAGCAAATGCTTATCTTGTAGAGGGGCAAAGCCAAGCTGATCATCGGCCTTTGCTGATCCGTTATCTTGCCTATTCTGATTACCCATGAACATCCTTATAATCCTGACCTGCTATAACGTCCAGTGCTGATTGCAGTATCCAAGTCGCGGCTAATGCGTCTCGGCGTTCGGATCGTTTTTGTCTGGTCATATCAGCATCAACCATGGCGCGTTCGACCGAAACGGTAGAAAGCCGTTCATCCTGCCATAAAACAGGCCAATCTTTGAGACGAAGCAACGCATAGGTAAAGTCCCGAACAGAATCACATCTTTGGCCCATACTGCCATCCATATTAAGAGGCCAGCCAATGACCAATCCACCTATCTCATGTTCAAGAGCAAGCGCATTGAGCTTTTCCATATCAGGGGTAAATTTCTGGCGCCGCAGAATCGTAACGGGTGAGGCGACTTTCCAGTCTGGGTCTGAAACCGCTATGCCGATTGTTTTTCGACCCACATCAAGAGCAAATAATTTGCCAATGGATTTGCGTTGGTTAATGAAATCGTCAATCTTGCATATAGCCATAGCCAATGCTATTACCCCTTCAGCAACTTTTTGTCACCAGACTTGTGATCAGGCTCATGACCATTGATAAAAATACTATCCCTCGTATCGCCCGACTGGCGCGCCTTGAAATCGCGCTTGAACGGCAATCTGCCCTTAGTGAAGAACTGGCCTCCATCTTATCATGGGTGGAACAGTTAAACGCGCTTGATACCGCGGAGGTTGAACCTCTGGCCAGTGTTACTGGCCATGATTTGCCGTTACGGGAGGATAAGGTCACCACAGGAAATGATCCTGATGCGGTGCTATCCAATGCCCCTGAAAAAACCTCTAACTTCTTTGTTGTTCCAAAGGTGGTCGAATGAGTGATCTGCTTTCCTTAACGGCGGTCGCCGCGCGTTCAGCTCTTGACAAAAAAGAGTGTTCAGCAAGTGAGCTAACCGCCGCTTATCTTAAGGCTATTGAAGACACAGCCGATAATAACGCCTATGTGGCGATCACTGCAGATAAGGCAACCGATATGGCTAAGGCCAGTGATGCTAGGCTGGCTAAGGGTGAGGGTGGTGCTCTTGAGGGGATACCTGTTGGTGTTAAGGATATGTTCTGCACCAAAGGGGTGGAAACCACCGCGTCATCACAAATCTTGAAAGGCTTTG
The DNA here is from genome assembly GCA_027593125.1 of Pseudomonadota bacterium. Lineage (GTDB taxonomy): Bacteria > Pseudomonadota > Alphaproteobacteria > Puniceispirillales > UBA1172 > UBA12202. Next base: position 6,129 of record JAQCJL010000049.1, read on the forward strand.
TTCCCACTTACGAATCCACCGTCACATCCCATTTATGGGCTGATGGCGCGGTGATGCTGGGCAAGCTGAATTGCGATGAATTTGCCATGGGTTCTGCTAATGAAACCAGCGCCTTTGGACCAGTGACTAACCCTTGGACAGCCACAAATGGGGATCTTATGGGTAAAGCCCTAACCCCTGGGGGATCATCAGGCGGATCAGCAGCGGCCATGGCCGCGCGGTCATGTTTACTTGCCCCGGGAACAGATACCGGCGGCTCTATTCGCCAGCCAGCAGCCTTTTGCGGCATGGTTGGGCTTAAGCCGACTTATGGTCGTTGTTCGCGGCGTGGGATCGTTGCCTTTGCGTCATCGCTTGATCAGGCTGGCCCGATAACCCGTGATGTTGCAGATTGCGCGCTGATGATGACCAGCATGGCAGGACATGATGAAGGGGATTCCACCTCTATCGATGCGCCCATGCCTGATCTGATGGCGGCGTTGTCTATGGGGATAAAAGGGATGCGGATTGGGATCCCTGATGAGTATACCCTTGATGGGATGAACCCAGAGATTGTTGCCTTGTGGGAACAGGGACGTGCTTGGCTCGAAGATGCTGGCGCAAGCTGTGTGCCGGTTAGCTTGCCGCATACGCAATATGCTTTGCCTGCATATTATATTGTTGCCCCAGCAGAGGCATCATCAAATCTGGCGCGTTATGATGGGGTGCGGTACGGTCAGCGCGTGGAAGGGGCAACATTGGATGAAATGTATGCCAAAACCCGTGGAGCAGGTTTCGGGGATGAGGTAAAGCGCCGTATCCTGATTGGGACTTATGTTTTGTCTGCTGGATATTATGATGCTTATTACATAAAGGCTCAGCAAGTTCGCCGCTTGATCCAGCAGGATTTTCTGACTGTATTTGAACAGGTTGATGCGTTATTGACCCCATCAACTCCGACCGCGGCCTTTCCGCTAGGGGAAAAGATGGATGCCGTCAGTATGTTCCTTAACGACGTCTTTACGGTTCCAGCCAATCTAGCAGGAATTCCAGCGATATCTGTGCCTTCGGGATTGTCTTCTGATGGCTTGCCTTTAGGGTTGCAACTGATTGCTCCGGCGTTACGCGAAGATACCTTAATTCGCGGCGCGGCAGTGATTGAAAAGGCGGCAGGGTTTGATCATGTGGCAACAGGGGCCGCGTCATGACGAAAAACGTATCACCATTAGTTGAGGGTCGCACAGGCCCATGGGAAGTTATCATTGGGCTAGAGGTTCATGCCCAAGTGTCGAGTGAGGCAAAATTGTTTTCGGGCGCATCAGCTGCGTTTGGTGCTGGCCCCAATGAACATGTTTCGTTGGTGGATGCGGCAATGCCGGGAATGTTGCCAGTGATCAATCGGTTTTGTGTGGAGCAAGCTGTCAGAACCGGGCTTGGTCTAAACGCACAAATCAATCTGGTAAGCGTTTTTGACCGTAAGAATTATTTTTACGCTGACCTGCCGCAAGGCTATCAGATCAGCCAGTTCAAACAGCCGTGTGTTGGCGAGGTAAGTATCACTATCCCTCTTAGCGATGGCACTAGCCGTGACATTGGCATTGAACGCCTGCATCTGGAACAAGACGCTGGTAAATCCATGCATGATCAGCATCCGTCTAAGTCCTTTATTGATTTGAACAGGTCTGGCGTGGCACTGATGGAAATTGTGTCAAAACCTGATATGCGTTCTGCCGAAGAGGCCGCCGCCTATGTCAGCAAGCTTAGGGCAATTGTTAGGTTTTTGGGCACTTGTGACGGCAATATGGAACAAGGCTCATTACGGGCTGATTGTAATGTCTCGGTGCGTCGCCCGGGTGAACCTTTAGGCACACGGACAGAAACCAAGAACTTAAACTCCATCCGCTTTATCGCACAAGCGATTAATAGTGAAGTTGCGCGCCAAATTGAGATCCTCGAAGATGGCGGCACCATTGTTCAGGAAACACGCCTGTTTGATAACACCACAGGCCAGACACGCACCATGCGTTCCAAAGAGGACGCCCATGATTATCGGTATTTTCCTGACCCGGATTTATTGCCATTGAAACTGGACGCGGCATGGGTTGATCATATTCGGGACACTCTGCCTGAGCTGCCTGATGCCTTGCGTGCCCGTTTGTTGGATCAATATGGGCTTTCGCCGTATGATGCTAGTCTGATTAGTGAGGATCGTGCGGTTGCTGCCTATTATGAAACTGCCGCCGCCGGACAAGATGCGAAAATAGTGGCAAATTGGATGACGGTGGAGTTGTTTGGCGCTCTTAACAAAATGGGCCTTGATTTAGCGGATTCCCCTGTAAAACCGGATCAGCTAGGCAAATTGGTTGGCCGCATTACCGATGGCACTATTTCTGGGCGTATTGCTAAGGATGTTTTTGCCCTAATGCTGGAAAATGGCGCTGATCCTGATCAGGTGATTGATGAAAAAGGCTTTAAGCAGGTTTCCGATACCGGAGCGATTGAGGCGATGATTGATGCTGTCATGGCGGAAAACGCGGATAAAGTCGCGGAATATCGTGGCGGTAAGGATAAGCTTTTTGGCTTCTTTGTTGGGCAGGTGATGAAAGCCTCTCAAGGTCAAGCCAATCCAGGGGTAGTGAATGATCTGCTTAAGCAAAAGCTAGACGGGTAGCAATTGGATATTGAGTACTATAATACTCAATATCCAATGTATCGTATCTTAGCCACTAATCTGCCGCATCAAAGCAGGCAGGGCGGCGCACTCAGTAATAGCAAAACTAGATTTAGGCATAAAACTTGGGATTTCTGGCGCGTCAGTCGTAACCGCAATAATATGGCGACAGGCCGCGGCAATAGCGGCGTCATGATCCGCATAGGTGTCGCCGATCATCACGGCCTCATCAGGGGCAACCCCCACCTTTTCACATAGCGCCAGAATACCACCTGGTTCTGGTTTTCGTCCATGGCCACTATCTGCGGTGACGACGTGATCCATCAATTGTGCCAATCCCAAATCATCAAGATTAATTGACGTCGTTGGGTCGCCATCATTTGTCACCACCCCCAACAAATAGCCATCTGATTTAAGTTCTGTTAGTGCTGATCTCACCTCGCCCTTCGGGACCGTTTGCCCACGCACTGATCGGGTGGAAATTGCCATCATTTCATCCAGATAGGCAGGGGCGTTCATAATATCAAACAAAGCGCCATCAAGTTGACCCCATGCCGGCACAAGCGAGCCATAGGTTCCCGATGCAAAAATCCCGTTTTCCAACACTTTGCCATGCTGGCCATCAGCGCTAAGGTCTACCCCGATGACTCGAAGCAAGTCACGATGATGGACGCGGCCATCAATCAGGCTTTCGGTATAACGGGCAATATTCAAGATAGTGGAAGCCCATGTCTGGCTTAAATCCAGAAGAACCCCATCTTTGTCAAAAATTATCAGTTTTATGGGCATGAAAATATCAATCGTAATGCAAGAATTAGCTGGTTTTCGGCTTTAGACCGCTGATTATGTCAGCCATTCGAAAATCTTGCAATCCATGGTTTGACAAATGCCTGATCTTTGATTAGATGAGGGTTGCATACGCCGTGTTGGGGGCAACCCCATATACCCATCATGCGGAGGGGTGGCCGAGTGGCTGAAGGCGGCGGTTTGCTAAATCGTTGAAGGAGGAAACTCCTTCCGGGGGTTCGAATCCCTTCCCCTCCGCCATTCTTTTTACTTTCAAAAAAACCATTGATTTATATACAGTTTTGCAATTGACTGAGATTGTGTTTGTACCAATCTTTGTGCCAATTTGCATGAGTTTCAGTGATGGGTTTTGTCGTAAAAAGGGGCGATAAGTACTCTGCGCGACTTGTGATACCCAAGGCGCTTCGCCCTATCTTGGGACAAAATGAGTTTAAGAAGTCACTTGGAACATCAAACAAGACCGAAGCAGAATTACGTGCAGCACCTCTCATCTTGCACTGGAAGAAGTTGATTGAGGATGCAAAGACCGATGGCGTTATCGCAAAAGCCAAGGCGCTGAGACGTGCGCTTGATAATAGCCCCAACAATGCCTTGCTGGACGAAGACGGTTTCTGGGAGTCAACCAAGACCGGCATAATCGAAGATGCCATCGAGGATATCATCCTTGGTGGCAGAGATATTGAGAGCATCGACAACAAAGAAGAAAAGGCGAAAGCCAAAACCTTCTTCGACATCGCCTCTGGTCAAGTCACAACATTAGACGACTATGTCGATGGATGGTTGCTCTCTATCAAGCACCTCAAGGCAAGAACCATCAAGCAGATGAAGAGGGATGTTAACGACTTCCTCAAAGAGGAACGGATACAACTGCCAACAAGAGAGAGCGTCGCCGCTTGGATTAGACGAAATAATGATATTAGCCCCAAGTCAATCAAACGCAAGTTAGGGTCTCTTGGGTCATTCTGGGATTATCTGATGGCTCAAGGCATTGTTACTGAGATATCACCATTCCAAGGTCATAAACTTCCAAGAGAGAGAAAGGCACAACAAACCAAGCGAAGAGCCTTCACCAATGATGAATGCTTGAAGTTAATCGATGCCGCCAATGATAGTGAAGACGCTGTCTTGTTCGACCTTATCATGCTTGGTCTCTACACTGGTGCGAGGATAGAAGAGTTGTGCCAGTTGAGGGTTGAGGATGTTGTTGTCGAGGATAACTGTCGTGCCCTTCGTATCACTAAGTCCAAGACCCAAGCAGGGACAAGGTTCGTTCCCATACACCCGGGTATCAGCGACCTTGTCGACAAATTAGTTACGACAAGCAGAGACAACTTCCTCATCTTCTCCAAATCGAAGAACCAATACGACGAGAGATCAACGGGACTGAGCAGACGCTTTGGCAGGTTAAAGTCATCTTTAGGCTACGGACCTGAATTGGTCTTCCACAGCCTTCGAAAGACAGTCACCACAAAACTGGAACAAGCAGGTGTTCCCGAAGGTGTTGCCGCAGACATCGTAGGACACGAAAAACAGACCATAACCTATGGTCTTTACTCTGGTGGCACATCGATGGCTCAAAAGATGGAAGCCATAGCCAAGATCAGTTACTAGACAGCACCCTAAATAATCTGATCTTTATTGACTTAAGAGGTTGACTTTTATGCAAAAATATGGTTCTACTTTGCTCAAGATGATCGTTGGAAGACCATTGTCAACGACATCACTCTCCCCCACAATTTAGAATACCTTTTAATCGCGATTAGAGAGTCGCTGAGCGGGGGTAACTGCGTCCAGAGTAGTCGACAACTAGCCAAGACGTCCCTGAGGGGCGTCAGTGACTCTTAAAACGCGATTAAGGAATCTTTACTTGTTCCCCCTATGGTGAACATCGACGACCACCCCAATGGGAACGACAACAACATCATCCTTATCCTCCTGTAGTATACTATAGATAACTATAGTTACCTTAGGTAACTCAGGATGACTGAAGATAACTAAAGATAACCTTAGTCATTCTCTAGTTGCCTTATGCATAGGTTTTTCAAAAGGTAGTCGAAGATAGAAAGACTTCGGTGAACTCACGTTAACCCGGGTGAACTTGGGTAAACTAGCCGGACCAAATTAAAATTCACCAATCTATGGCATTTGTATTTAACGACTGGCGTGTATCGTATTTTGTCTTTTCTTATTTTTAGTCAGCCACGACTTTCTTGTTCCTAGTCGCTTCTTCAACCGCATGTTTTAGATCGGTATATTTGTGCTGACCAACATGAAA
>JAQCJL010000050.1 GCA_027593125.1 Pseudomonadota bacterium
GTGATGCTTCGGCTGAATATTCAGGACAGGCGTCACCACTTGATATTAGAAGAGGATTTTGAGGGCCAATATATTGTTGAATTGTATTTAGAGCGGTTTTTCAGTGCAGAACATGACCGCCGCAATTTTGCCGAAAAATATATCTCATACTGGATGCATAACAACCCATCCGAAACCTTATTACGACTTGATAAAAAATCATCGGATCAATCTGACGCCGCGCACATCGACATCATGCGTGAACTGATACGTAGCCAAAACACCCCATCCTAGGGTTTTGGTGTCGGTTTTAATTTGGGTTTAGCTTTCAGTTTCGGGGGGGGCTAAACCAAGCTGCCCATTAATTGATGCGCTTGCATTGAAACTGTCTCTGGCAGGCCGCGCTAGGGTCTTCGTTGCTTAGCACCTCATCTTTATCACCTGACTGTCGGCGATAGATGCACATCACCGATTCCTCTGTGCGTTCAACCTTTTTCAGCCGGCAGGTTTCATAAAGGTTGCGGTCATTTTCCTGTGACCCTTTGGATTGATAGGTGCGCGCCGCCGCCGCCGCCGTATGGGGGGTGAACGTCACCGCAACCGGCATCATCACAGCAATGAGGCCAGCCACCACCAGCAATAAAGATAAAGCTTTAATTGTCTTCTGCTTTGGCATCGGTGTCCTCAGCAGAGCCGGGCAAATAGGCTTTGCCCTGAATGGCGCGTGCCCCCAGAATGTTGATAAGGTCAGGATGATCTGCCAGTACCTTTTTCAGCATCTCTTCGACTTTGGCCTCTGCCGCTTCCATGGTGTCCGCTTCCATTTCGGCGACACCGTCAATGATCCAGTGGATTTTTACCTGCATGACCTGCTCCTTTCAAAAGGCGTCTATTTTCCAAAAGACAACCCGTAATATGTTGTTCTGGCCTCATCCTGAAGCGTGATCATAACCTCAGCTTCCAGATTTTCAGCAACCAGATCTCTGGCCTCTTGTCCGCCTTCACTGCCGATAGCCGCAGCGATGGAATACCACAGATAGGCCTGTTCATAATCTTCCTCGGCTAGGATTTCCATAAAATGACGGGCATATTGCATCACGGCCGCCTTATCCCCTTTGTCAATTCTGGCTTTGAGGTTGGCGGCAATGTTTTGGCGCACCTCTTCTATAGTTGCCTCTGGCAGTACATCCAGTATCTCATCTGCCAGCGGTTTTCCCTTTTCGATGCCGCCCAGATGCGATAACCACGCCCACATCAGCGCATCAGCATAATGTTGCGGTGTGCCGCGTCCGGTTTTTAACATCAGCGCTAGATTAAACTGGGCGTCATGCTGTGCCGCTTCAGCTTGTAATTCAAACAGCTTAAAGGCCTGATCGTAATGGCCTGCTTTAGCCGCCTCAACCGCCTCCATGAAAGTCTTGTCGCTGGTGGCGATATCCTCATCATTGGCCTTTGCCATCAACGGCAGACCAAGCGCCAAAGAAAATGCCAAGACTATTTTCAAACTGCTAAGCCGCATCACTACCGCCCCGCCATCATCACCAGTTGCAAATAAAAGACCCGTGATTTGAAACGCGAATTCGGCTTGGTTTCATAGACCACAATGCGCGGCCTGTTGCTGTCTGGCTTATGAAACTCCAGAGTCATATTTTCAGGCATCTCAACGCCATGGATCGCCAATGTGCCTTGGGGGTCACGCGAAAAACTATCGTGGAAAGGGGAATCAATCCATGTCCGCGCCAAAGCCCGCCCCAGAATATCTGGCAAGCGATTGCGGACATCCTCTTTGTTCGTCAGCTTAACCGTGCCGTGAACCAACTGCAACGGGTGGTCATCACGCGACCGGGTGATGGTGGCAGGTGGTTGGGATGGCACAGGGACGAGAGCATTCGGGGGATTGCTCATGCAAAACTTTCCAATTTAAATATTAATCTAATTTAGTTTATTCAAATATAATGCCAGAAACCGTTAAAATTACAACTCTTTACAAATCTTTTGGTTTAAGGGGGCAATCCATACCCACCATCGTTTGGTCCCAATCTGGGAACATGCCAATCCACACATAGCCGAAAGCAGACGACGGGTCTTTCTTGCCGCCTAGTGTTTATTGTTCTGGCATGAAAATTGAATAAAGAGACAGGTATTTTGTTATTTTAAATTGAGGATGCGCTCATGCTACCTATTATTAAATCAGGGCTAATGGCGGCAAGCCGCGAGATTGCAACCATCTCTAATAATATTTCCAACGCTGGAAGCACGGGATTTAAGCGCAGTTCAAACGAATATACCGATGTTTATGCGAACACGGTTAATCAGATCAAACGCTCCACGACTGGTATGGGTAGCCGTAGCCAGATCATCCGCGTGGATCATAACCAAGGGTCGCTTAAAACCACTAATATGTCCCTTGATCTTGGGGTGTCAGGGAATGGGATGTTTGTTGCCCAAGACCCCAATGATGGCGGTATGTATTATACGCGTGATGGTAGCATGAGCCTAAACACCAGTGGGCAGATCATCACTAATAATGGCCGATTGCTGATGTCAGCAAATGGACAACCTTTGACCACTCCGTTTGCCGTTATTGACGGCGCAGGTCAGCGCCAATTGATTGATTCTATCTCTATCAATCAAAAAGGCGAAGTGGTTGCCCAATATGGCACCTCAACCCGGGTTAATGCCGGACAAATTGGATTAGCGCGGTTTAGAAATATGAATGGCTTGCAACAGCTTGGATTAAATGAGTTTAGCGAAACCGCCTTATCCGGTGCAGCCATCATTGGCACCCCTGGCAGCAGTCCTTTTGGACGCATCGTTCAGGGCAGCATTGAGGCTTCTAACACGGAAATTTCAGATGAAATGGTAATGATGATGCGCGCCCAGCAGGCGTTTTCTGCCTCATCCCGAATGATGCAGACTGAGGCAGATATTATTAGCCGCTTTATGTAAGTTGGATTGATCCTAACGGACAGGAATGGTTAGGTTGGCATCTGTCAGGTTTAGCGTCATTTCCTCATTTATCTGCAAATCACCTTCAAGACTTACGGCTAGCGCTTCGTCAACGCTTAACACCATCCCCAATGGCCTTATTGGAGCGTGTTTAAGATGCGACAGTATATCGGCAAAACGCTCATAAGGCATTGCCATATCTACCTGCATAACCCGTTTATCCATGCGGATGATTACCGTGCCTTTGATCTGGGTCAGCTTGCTGTCAGGGACTATGGTCACCATACTCTGACCACGGGCAATATTAACCAATTTGCATGAAGCAACCAATTTTTGTTCTTGCTTAAGCCCATTAAGTTGCAATTCCATTGTATGAATGGTCATGCTGATATCATGGGTTTGTTGCCACTCACTCATCCTGCCATCGACCCATTATCAGCATCACTGATATGTTGGCGCAAATGCTTAATTGCCGCTGCCTTGATCTGGGATACGCGGCCTGTGGTCACTTCAAGCACCTCAGCAATTTCATAGACATTAAGCTCTTCGACATAATAAAGCTGTATCACCAGAGCCTCGCGTTCAGGCAAGGTTTTAAGAGCGTTTTTTAGCAAGCCTTTTAATTCGATATCATTCATTGCCTCTTCAGGGCTGTTGCCTTCAGACACAAACCAGATAGAAAACTCATCATAAACCGTATCCAAAGACTGATGATTATTAGCTTGGAATGCTTTTTCCCATTCCATCATTTCATGCTCGTCAATGCCTAGATATTCGGCGATTTCATAACTTTTCGGATCTCTTCCTAAACGGACACGCAATTCTTGTTCAGCTTCGCGGCTACGCTGATGCATCTTAATTGTGGTGCGGCAAAGGTTAGAGTTTTTCCGCAAATAATCAATGATTTCCCCACGAATTCGCAAGCCAGCATAACTGGCAAAACTTGCCCCTTCTTTGACTGTGTAATTCTGTGCTGCAATCACCAAACCATAATAACCAATCTGAATCAGGTCTTCGATTTCCACGGACAGATGCACTCGCCCATGCATATGCCAGGCGATTTTCTTCACTAGCGACAGATGATCTTTGATCAACTGTTCGACATCTTGTTTTTGTTCAGGGTAATGCGCTTTCATGCTATGACCCCTCCCATTCCCCGTGATGGAAAAATCGAATGCCTGTTGAGGTGTTTATCGGTGCATCTAATACTTGTTTTGCTAATTTCTGAAACGCTAATATTTCAGGCGTGTCACTACCTTGAGTAACAATGGGCTTGCGGTTCACAATCGATGCTCTGATACGTTGTGAATGGGGAATATGGCCCCCATAACGCAGGCGGACATCAAGAAATTTCATGGCAATCGCATTGAAACGCTCAAAATGCTTTTTGGCCTCTGCTTCGCTATTTGCCATGTTCACAGCAATTGTAAAATCCTTTGTTCCCATTTCCAGATTTGCCGCTTTGATAAACGAATACGCATCTAGGAAACTGGTTGGCTCACCAACAAGAACAACAATCGCACGATCTGCCGCAGAAACAAAAGACACAGAATTATCCGAAGCCCCAGCAGGAACATCAATAATCAAAATATCAAAGTTATCTTCTAATTCATCTAAAAGCCGGATGACCTCATACCGATGTTTGCGATCGATATTCAGCACCTCTAGCAAGCCTGTGCCGCCGGACAGCACCATCACCCCATTGGGGCCTTTGCACATAATCTCGGATATAGACTTACTGCCATTTAGCACATCGCTAATATAGTATTGGGGGTTAATGCCCATCAGAATATGGGAATTGGCCATACCAAAATCAGCGTCGAAAATGGCAACGCGTTTGCCAAGTTTTCGATAAGTCAGGGCAAGATTGACGGAAACAGTAGTTTTCCCGACTCCCCCTTTGCCACTGCATACTGCGATAGACGTTGCCATTACCATTTCCTAATATATGCACAAGTCTATTACTATATGCAATTTTTGATCCAGCAAATCCTTATCTTGCTAAACTTGATGTGATTACCCTGTCTGGGATGAACCTAGTGTCGTTGTTGTAATGACGGTTTTCTGAGAAGGGGTCTGCATCGGAATAACGACAATATCGGTCAATGCATCGTCTTCCATCTGGGTTCCCATCACCAATTGGGTGTTAATTTCCACGGGTGAGCCCGGCATCAAACTATCCTGATCCAACATCACATCACGTTCTACCAATACCGCACCGTTCACATCTTTCACCATAAAGCGGATCATTGGTGCCTCAATAGCCTCAGCATTATGGTTTGTAACCACGCCTTTGATACGCACCGTGTCCCCCATGCGCACAGCGTCCAGATCGCTAATTTTAATCTGTTCCATGCCAGCCCCAGCAGCCGTCGCCGTTCCGTCAAACCATGAGGTCGCCCAAGGCACCATAGCCTGAAGATGATCACGCATCCCATATGCCCCAACCGATAGTCCCATAACAGCAATCAGCATCAGCATCGCCAAGCGGTGTCCTGATCGCGTTACCATATGTTGCCGTGTATCGTTGACCAGATGCTTCAGCCCGTCCATTTCATAGCGAAAGGATTGAAGCACTTCTTTGTTTTCTTGGCCTTGTTCTAACGCTTTTTCATAAAACACTTTGGCGCTTTCAATATTATCTCGGCTTTCGGTTTTGTGGCTTTGCACCTCTTTGGCAAGGCGTTCGTTTTCCCATTTAAGTCGTTGCATATGGATGCTGATTTCAGTCTCTGCCTTATCATGCTGTGGGGTAGGTTTATCCAATGTTTCCATAAATTTTGCCGCAGCTTCTTTATCCAAGATAGGGCCAAGCGCAGGTTTAGGTTCCATTGGATGTGCATAGGGCCGCTGATTTGCATGAGGCGAGTTCATCTCTTCTTTCATGATTTGGGTAAACACATCACTGATCTGGTTTGGCTTTTTCAGCGTAATATCTGGATCATTGGTTGCGCTGATTTCCACCTTGCCATCACGGGTAGTGGTTTCAAGAATCATTGCGTCTGCACCCAATTGTGAAAGAATCTGATCCATGGCGGTGGCCGTGTCTATCGCCGATACTTTAATAGTTGTCATGTTGACCTCTCCTCATTCATAAGGCGTTATTATCTAGGCTTAGCTTTCCGCTTCGCCGGTTATCGTTGCCACAAGATCAATCTTGCGGTTATCAGGGATTTCGGTAAATCCGATCACAATCATGTCGTCGATATGCTGGCGGATCAGACTGGACAAAGACCGGCGGATGACAGGCGAAACCACAAGGATGGCCTGTTTGCCCTTTGATGACATGTCATCATTGATCTGGTTCAAATGCGTCAGCAGTTTTTGCGACAGATCATTGTCAAGAATTAAGCCTTCTTCACCACTTTGCTTTTGCATGGTAATCAGCATATTTTCCAGATCAGACGCAAGGGTCACGACGGGTAAAGGGTTGTTGAGTGGCGCCACCTGCTGAATTAACATGCCTGCCAAAACAGGCCGCAAGGCCTCTGCCATGTCCGAAATGCTCATATTCCGGGCAGCCAAATGCGATAGATTTTCAAGTATCCGGCGCATATCACTAATGGGAACACGTTCTTCAAGCAATGCCCGCAACACGCCGGTTAGGTTATGAAGTGGAATTAGCTTTGGCACCACAGATTGCACCAGGCTCGGTGCTGTCTTTGCCAAATTATCAAGCAACTCCTGAATATCATCCTGACCGATTAACTGACCGGCATATTTATAGATCAGATGGCTAAGATGTGTGGCAAGCACGGATTCAGGAGCAACAATCACATAGCCCTTGCTTTCCGCTTCACGCGCCTGGCTAGCATTAATCCAGATCGCATCCATGCCAAAGGTCGGATCTTTGACACTGATACCATCTAATTTAAGATTGGTGTCTTCACCGGGAATAGCCAGCTTACGATCAGGATAGACCTGATCTTCGCCAACAATCGTTTGCCCTAACTTAATCTGATAGGTGTTTGGCTCAAGCGTCAGATCATCTCTGATGCGAACAGACGGAATGATAAAACCTAGGGCCTTTGAAACACGGCGGCGAATGCCTGTCACTCTTGCGCTTAACAGGCCACCATCATTGTCATTGACCATCTCAACCAGCCCATATCCCAACATGATGGAAATAGCTGAATTATCGGCAATTTCAGAAAGATTGATCTCTTCATTGCTGGACTCTTCATCGCTTTCATCAAACTGATCTTGGACATCTTCCGGGGATTTGTTCAATTCGCGGTAATAGGACATCACCGCCAGCATAGCCGCAATTCCAGCCGCCCCAAGAAACAGCAGATTAGGCATAGCAGGGATAATCCCGATGATAGCCAACACCACTGCAACCGGTATCCATGCGCGTGACAAATTGATCTGACGACCAATATGTTCAGCCATATTTTGGGTAGAAGACACACGGGTAACAATGATCGCGGTTGAAATGGCCAACAGTAAGGATGGGATTTGTGCAACCAGACCATCACCGATTGACAACAGAATGTAATTTTCTGCGGCGATAGAAATAGGCAGGTCATGCTGGCCAATACCAATAATCAGTCCGCCAACAATATTAATGATCAAGATCAGAATAGATGCAACAGCATCGCCTTTGACGAACTTAGACGCACCATCCATAGATCCATAGAAATCAGCTTCGCTGGCAATTTCTTCACGCCTTAGCTTGGCTTCTTCGTTGGATAACACGCCGGCGTTAAGGTCTGCGTCAATCGCCATTTGCTTACCTGGCATGGCATCAAGGGTGAAGCGGGCGGATACCTCTGATACCCGCCCTGCACCACGCGTAATCACCAGCAAGTTAATAATAATAAGAATGACAAAGACAAAAATACCTACCGCATAATTGCCAGCGATCACAAAGGCACCAAATGCCTCAATCACCTCACCTGCAGCATTGCTACCGGTATGCCCTTCGGTCAAAACAATTCGGGTTGAGGCCACATTAAGCCCCAATCGCAATACGGTTGCGATCAACAACAAGCTAGGAAAACTAGAAAACTCAAGTGGCCGATAGGTATGCATAGCAACCATCAAAATCAGTAACGAGACCAAAATATTGCTGATAAAAAACACATCTAATAATATGGGCGGCAAAGGCACGACCATCATAGCGACAAGAATAAGGATACCAATGGGAAGAATACTGCCGCCAAGAATGTTTTTGAGATTGGCGATATTTAATCGCTGCATGACCATATCCATCACATCACCTCATTCAAACCAAAAAGGCGCGGCGCACAACCTACAAATTCCGTCAAGACATCGCCGTCAGAAAACTGACAAACTTTAGGGGCTTCGACCATGAGCGATAACCTTATCTCATTGTATTTATATCGTTTTATTGTCATCATCATCGTTATGTTCCATCTGGCGATACACGCCTTATATAGAGGGAAAGGCAAAAGCCGTGCCATGATGACATTTGGCGCCAATTTCTTAGGATAAGGAGGCTGGCACAGATTATGCATAACTTCTGGCGAAACCTGTTCTCACGGATGGAGAAAACCATGATGAAACTAAAAGTAAAGCCGCTTGCAATGTTCCCTTTGGTGGCTCTGCTTGGCGCCTGTCAGGTGCCAGTGATCCTTCAGTCAGATGGTGCTACCTCGGCACAGCTCAATTCCACTAGCCTAACCGACCTTGATATGAGTCAAACGGAATCGCTTGCAGCAGTCAAAGAGGTTCTGGATGCCAAGGCTGACCAAATCCCAACTTTGTCTGCTGTTGGTTATGCGGTGATATCTTCACAGCCTGGCCGAACAGATGCCCAGAAGCGTTTAATGGCTATTAGAGCCGCCAGAATGGCAGCGATGCGTGATCTGGCAGAACAAATTCATGGTCTACAAGTAGACAGTTCAACCACCGTCATTGATCTGATGGTTCAAAACGATACTTTCCGCGGCATTGTCACCGGCACTATTCGCGGGGCACGAACCGTCCGCATCAATCCAACCGGCAGCGATACTTATGAAATCGTTCTGGAAATTGACCGTGATATGATTGCCTATCTCATGGATAGCGCGAGACGGATTGGCTAATCCCAAGAGGATATTGTCTTATGTCTTTTGCCGGTTGCTTTACATACCATCTTCAGAGGGATCACGAACGCGCTAGCTTGTTCCGTTTATTAGCGGGCACTTTATCTGCGGGTTTGATGATTTTTGTGGTGATGGCATTGATGCCAAAGCCTGTTAAAGCTGATTTAAGCTTTACTGAGGCTACTGGCCGCGCGGTGATACAGCACGTTTCTACCGCTGAAGAAGCACGAATGCTGGCCCTTGAAGACGCTTTATATTTGGCGGCACTTCAGGGCGGCGCACGGATTGACGGGTTTTCTTCGGTTAGCACAGATACCAGTCTGAGTGACCATTTTGTTATCAGACCTGCCAGCACAATTATGGACTATACTATTGTTAATGAGGTTCAGGACGAAACCCATTATTCAGTGACCATCCGTGCTATAATTGGGCAAAAGCCAGAAAGCACCTGCCAGCGTGCGATGGCCAACGCAACCATCTATCAACCCCGTTTCAAGACCAGTCCAAAAGTGCCTGCTTGGACCGCGGCATATAGCCGTGTCTTATCAAAAGAGCTGATGACCAGATTATCAGATGATCCCAGACTTGCCTTAGTTAATGCCATCAACAAACCTTTTTCCCCAGCTAACCTAGCCAAAAGCAATGATGAGTTTGACTATATGACGTTGACCAATGGGAAAACGCGTGTTGCCCATGGTGATTTTGCCATTTACCCCGAAATTCTGATGGAACATAAAAAAACTGCTAATGGTGTGATAAGGCAAGATCGGCTTATCTTGACAGTGATGGTTCACGCGTTTCATGGCAGCACTTATGACCCCGCTTTTACCAAAAGCGTTAGCACAGACATTCCTCTTAAAATTTCCACGCCATTCAAAACGCTGGATCAGTTATCGCGTGCCTCGCGCACAGAATTAGCCGCAGCGATGTCGCAATCCGTTCCTGTTGTTGTTGATCAGACCATATCAGCTATGCTTTGTGAGCCTCTATCCGCCCGTCTGACCTTTGTGAATGGCGCACTTTCGGTGCCTTTTGGCCGCGATCAAGGGCTTCATGAGAATTCGCTAGCAGTGACAAATGGCTCAGAAACAGGATGGACTGTTTTTCGCATTGCAAACCTAACCAACCAAAGCGCAAGCCTTGTCCCGCTGGATAAAAGTCGCGATACTAAGGCTTTGATTGGAAAATCCGTTGAGTTTATGGAGTTGTCACAATGATTAATGCCAAACCCTTTTTTCTGGCCGGTATTGTGGCTATGTCTTCGCTGACAACCGTGCTGCCATTATCTGCCTATGCCCAGTCACAGCCTTTTGTGGTCTTGGAATATCAAGGTTATTCCAGTTCAGGCATCGCATCTGACAATCTTTTTGTTCAAGATGACAATTATTCTACCACCCATAAAGTGCAACCAGGGGAAACCTTAAGCCATGTGATGGATAAGCATTATGCCGGAAGTGGATTAAATATGCGGTTCATCGAAATGGCAATTGTGCTTAAAAATAAACACGCATTTGTGCGTAATAATCCCCATTATCTCTATGCTGACAAAACCCTTCATCTGCCGTCACTCAACGAAGTTCGGGCCATGATCATGGGGAGCACCAGTGATCAACCTGCAAACCAAAATAGTATTAGTAATGACATTTACTTCTTTGGCGGCTAGGGCTGGATATTTCCTTTTCTTTTGTCTGGTGTTTCCTTTATCTGGACACCCTTCAGAATTGATGACGGGATCAGACATCAACGACCAGATCAATCAATTCCTAGAACGCGAGAACATTAAGGGCAAACCGGTAATCAAAATGGAACAAAAGTTCCTTGCCTGTGGTGAAGATCTTGATGTTGAACCTCTTTTTAGCAATTGGAAAACCTTAAAACTGACCTGCCCAGGTAATGACCAATGGCGGCTTATGGTGCGGATGACCCTCGAAGAGGATCACATTCATAGCCCTGCCCCCCCGGCGATGACTTCCACTTCTGTTGCCGCAACTACGCCTGCTGTTTCTGCGCCCTCATCAGGCAAGGCTGTGCCTTTGCCGCCGCAAGGAGGAGGTCTTCGTGCCGTTGCCCTTCGCCGCAGCATGACCAAGGGAGAGATTATCACCAAAGGTGATCTGATGATGATCCCCATCAGCGCCCAACAGAACTATGGCCTTTTTATTAACCCAGAGGATTTGATAGGACGGCGAATTCGCACCCCTATTAACGCGACTGACCCTGTTCGGGCTCGCCAGCTCGAACCGCGATATTTAGTTGAAAAAAATAAACTGGTCACTATTGCTGTTTCGGTCAATGGGTTATATGTTGAAATGACTGGAAAAGCGTTGCAAGATGGGCAAATTGGTGAGGTTGTGAAGGCCGAAAATCTTTCCAGTGGTAAGACAATTACCGGAAAAGTAACCGGACAAAGAAAAATTTCTCCTTTGCACTAAAATAACATCAGCTCATGTCGTTTAACCATACGAGGAGGCTAGACCAATGGTTGAGTCTATTAAAAACATGATGAACAGGGTTGATGTCCAGCGGAGCCGAACAGGCGATGCGCATCAGGCATCTGGTGGAGCAGCAAAGGTCCAAACACCTAGCTTACCATCAGTTTCTGTTAATAACTGTGTGGTTACACCTAAGGTAGTAAGCCAGATGGCTGAAAAACCACCGGTGAATACCGAGGCTGTTAATAGGATCAAAGATGCTAT
>JAQCJL010000051.1 GCA_027593125.1 Pseudomonadota bacterium
GAATATTAATCATTATTGCGGCGATACTGCCTCGCCCTGCCCAAGCCTTACGCGGGGGTCGAGTGATGTGGCGTGATGCTGGCAAACACCGTTCCCCTAATGCTGGCTGGCCCGAAGCAGCGATGGCTGGGGTTTTAGAGATACAACTAGCAGGGCCAAGACAATATGGCGTGCGGCTTAGCACGGATCAGCCCCTCAACCCTGAGGGCAGACAAGCGGAAGGAAAAGATATTCTGGCGGCGCTTAGCTATCTGTGGAAGACCATTGGCCTGATGGTTGTTTTGCTAACCCTGATTTGGGCGGTATGTGCTGGGCTATTTTAATCCTGCGATCATGGCTATGGCATCCATATCCAGATGCTCTGCCAGATGATCTGCTAATTGATCTAGCGTGGCTTCTATCTGATCTTCAAACACCAAATTGCTCGCTTGATGACCCTGCCGCGCCAGCCATTTTGCCCTAAACCCGTCACTAGCAAAAAGCCCGTGCATATAGCATCCCGCCACTTGCCCATCAGCACTCATGGCGCCATCATGATGCTTGGTATTTATGTTCAGCATGGGACGGGCACAATCTGGCCCGTTCGTTTGACCTAAATGAATTTCATACCCTGTCACTTCTTCGCCAGTCGAAACCTCAATTCCGGTGGTGGTGGTTAATGTCTTATCGTCAGTCAGCGTAGTTTCAATATCTAGCAAGCCTAGCCCCTCAACGCTTCCTTTATGCCCTTCAATTCCATTTGGATCATGGATCATCCGCCCCAGCATCTGATACCCCCCACAAAGCCCAATGATAGCTTTACCGTGACGCCGCAAGGTTTGCACATCACTATCCCAGCCTTGTTCTCGGAAAAAGGCCAAATCCGTCATGGTTGCCTTTGACCCTGGCAACAAAACCATATCCGCATCTAGGGGCAACGGCTCGCCTGGATTGACTAGTGTCACCCGAAAGGCTGGATCTTGGCTAAGAGGATCAAGATCATCAAAATTTGCAATCCGCCGCATCACTGGCACCACAACATGACAGGCATCTTTGCTTGTGCTTCGGCTGGATTTTGATTGCAGATCAAGAATATCCTCCGCAGGAAGCCGCGCCGCATCAGAAAACCAAGGAAGTATTCCTAATCCTTGCCAACTTGTCCGGTCAGTAATAATCCTCATCCCATCCGCAAAGAGACTGGTATCACCGCGGAATTTGTTGATCAAAAACCCTTTGATGCGCTGTTTTTCTGTCTCTTCTAGAACCGCATGGGTTCCCACTAGTGAGGCAATCACACCGCCCCGATCAATGTCCCCTACCAAAATCACTGGCACATCTGCCTCTTCGGCAAACCCCATATTGGCCAGATCACCATGGCGCAAGTTTACTTCGGCTGGGCTGCCTGCCCCTTCGACAATCACCAGATCAGCGGCATTCTTTAGGCGATCATAGCTTTCCAACACTTTAGGCATAAGACTAGCCTTATGGCGACCATATTCAGCGGCACGCATGGTCCCAAAACGTTGCCCCTGAACGATAATCTGGGCACCAGTATCCGTTTCAGGTTTCAACAAAACGGGGTTCATATCTGATAATGGTTGAACCCCTGCGGCACGCGCCTGCAACGCCTGCGCCCTACCAATTTCCCCGCCATCCACAGTAACGGCGGCATTGTTTGACATATTTTGAGGCTTAAACGGTAAGACCTTAAGCCCCTGGCGATGAAAATACCGGCAAAGCCCAGCGACCAGCACCGATTTTCCAACATTCGAGCCGGCGCCTTGCACCATAATGCTGGCGGTCATGATTAATATTCCACGCCAATCTGGGCCTTAATCCCGGAACGGAACGGATGCTTGATCAGGGTCATTTCTGTCACCAGATCAGCAATCTCTATGACATCATTACTGGCGTTTCTTCCGGTCAGAACCACATGGGTCATCGGCGGTTTTTCCGCCGCAAGAAAGGCGATAACCTCTGCCTCATCAATATAGCCATAACGCATTGCGATATTGATCTCATCCAACAGCACCATGCGATATTTGCTATCACGGATTAATTCTTTGGCTTTTTGCCATGCGGCCTGTGCGGCGGCAATATCGCGTTCTTTATCTTGAGTTTCCCATGTAAAGCCCTCACCCATCGTGTGAAATGCGCAAATATCGCTGAAATTCGCTATGATTAAATCACGCTCACCTGTGGATAGGCCGCCTTTGATAAATTGTACCACCGCACAAGGCAGATCATGGGCGATCATCCGAAAAATCATGCCAAACGCCGCCGATGATTTGCCCTTACCCTTACCGGTATGCACAATGACTAACCCTTTTTCCTCAGTCTTTGTTGCCATGATACGGTCGCGCGCGGCCTTCTTTTTTGCCATCTTGCTGTTATGTCTGGCGATGTCATTCTCTTGATCGGTCATAATATCCTCTAGGGCTAGATGGCCTGTTGTTATCGTTGGGTATTGTGACTGTTTTTTTGCAGTCGCGCCAGTGTTTCTGGGGTTATATTCCGCCGCGGTTGCCATAATCCTCGCTCAAGCGCCTCTTGAAAACGGTTCAGAATATCCTGCCAAGCGTGGGGATTGTGGGTTTGGATAAATGTTGCCACGTCATCTGCCTCCACCCAATGTTCAAAAAGCGCATCAAAATGATGGTTTTCAACCTGCCTAGTGGTTGCAGCAAAGGCAAAGAGATAATCTAGCGTAGCCGCCATCTCAAACGCCCCTTTATAACCATGACGCATGACACCATTGATCCATTTCGGATTAGAAGCCCGGCCACGCACAACGCGGGAAATCTCTTCACCAAGTGTACGAATGCGAGGTTGTTCTGCCAGCGCATGATCCCCCATATAAATGGGAACATCTTGGCCTTTTAGTACCGCCACTGTTGCCGCCAATCCGCCAGCAAATTGATAATAGTCATCCGAATCGAGGATATCATGTTCACGATTATCCTGATTGTGTATGACTGCATCCGTGGCTTTAAGGCGGCGGCTTAAACCGTCTTTATCAGCAACACCTTCGACTCCTTCGCCGGCACCACCAGTATCGCCATAAGCGTAACTGCCCCATGCCAGAAATGTTTCGGCAAAATCCTTACGGTCTGACCAGATGCCTTCATCAATCAAGGTTTGCATACCTGCCCCATATGCCCCTGGCATGGCACTAAAAACCCGAAAACCGGCAAAGCGCTCTGCTTCATCAACTGATTTTCCCTTTGCCATCAGATCGTCTCGATCACGCCGCCACCGCGCTGCTAAGGGATTATGCTGTTCAGGTTCATCCAGCCTAGCTACCGCCTGCACCGCTTTATCAAAAAGCGCAATTTGGGCAGGAAACGCATCACGGAAAAACCCTGATGCTCGTAAAGTAACATCTACTCGCGGCCGCCCAAGAACACCAACAGGCATGACATTAAATCCGGTGACGCGGCGGCTGGCGCTGTCCCATTTTGGCTCCACCCCTATCAGCGCTAATGCCTGTGCCAGATCATCACCTCCTGTGCGCATATTAGCGGTACCCCATACGGACAAGACCATGGCCTCAGGGTAGTTACCATGATCTTGCAGATAACGATCAATTAACACCGATGCCGAAGCCCAGCCCAGTCGCCATGCCGCTGGGGTTGGCACTGCGCGCGTATCCACAGAAAAGAAATTCCGCCCTGTTGGTAAAACTTCTGGCCGCCCCCGCGTCGGGGCTCCAGAAGGACCCGCCGGAATATATTTTCCCTCAAGACCTCTTAATAAAAACCGCAATTCATATTCTGGTGATTGTTCCACCGCCAAACGAATTGTCGGCAGAGCATTTTCCAAGACTTGCCGTGTTTGGTGCCAATTTGGTTCAGGCTGACTGCGGCCTGCGACTAGATTTGCCGCCAGCAGATTTAAACGCTCCACCGTATCGGCATGGCTTCTCCAAGTATCGCTATGGATCGCATCCAACACCTTTGGTCTTGCCCCAAGCCAAGGCAATGCGCGTTCTGTGGTCAAAGGGTCAAATTGCTCATCCTCTGGGGCATCTTGTGGCAAGAGATCGCGTGCCAATGCCCGAAGGATAGACTGGTTTTCTGCCGTGCCATCACCGCGTGGTATGCGAAGAATAGCGGTCAGCAAATCAGCCAATTGCTCCTCTGGGGCGGAAACACCGTAAATATGCAGCCCTGACCTAATCTGCATTTCTTTGATATCACATAAAAAATTATCTAGTTTTTGAAGCTTTTCATCATTGCTGTCACCGTCCAAAATGCCGCAATCATTTGCCAGACCTGCAATATCTGCTTGTGACAGGATATCATCCACCAACATCGCTCCACGCCGCTGATCTACCCCTGCAGCTTCATAATATTCGTCCATGCTGGCTTCGAGTTCTGCCATGATGCCGTGGCTGTCTGCTAGGGTCATAGGCGGCGTTAAATGATCTAGGATTACTGCCGCGGCACGCCGTTTCGCTTGGCTTCCCTCCCCCGGATCATTCACAATGAAGGGATAAAAATGTGGCATTGGGCCTAGACAGATTTCGGGCAAACAGGTCGCATCAAGGGCCAAGGCCTTTCCCGGCAGCCATTCCAAATTGCCATGTTTGCCTAAATGAATGATGGCATCAGCCTGATGGTGATGGCGGCACCAGAAATAAAACGCCAGATAGTTATGCGGCGGCGGTAAATCCGGCGAATGGTAACTGGCTTTCGGGTCAATGTTATAGCCGCGAGAAGGTTGAATAGCTATAGACACGCCGCCGCGCATCACCACCGGAAGCGCAAACGCCAATTCGTTATCCAAAGTCGTCACCATGGGGTCATCTTGTGGTTTACCCCAACGCTTGGTGATGATGTCCTGTACCGATTCTGGCAAAGCTTTAAAATGGCTTATATAATCGCTAACCGGCAACCACGCATCAACCACTCGGCCATCATGACCGCTATTGGTGGGGCGCGAGGTGATAAGATCCATTAGTGCCATGGTGTTATCAGGTATTTCACCAATCTGATATCCTGCATCATCTAAAGCTCTCAAAACCGACAATGCACTTGCTGGGGTATCAAGCCCAACCCCATTTGCCAATCGCCCATCTCGATTAGGATAATTTGCCATGATGATAGCCAACTTAACCTTGTCACGCGGCTTTCCTGCCAGCTTAAGCCAATGTGCTGATAAATCCGCCACCCACGCGGCACGGTCAGGATGCGCGGTATAACCGCTAACCATTGCCTGGGTAAGGGGGTCCTTGCGCGGAGGCGTCTTGAAGCCAATTGCACGGCTGATGATCCGGCCATCAAGTTCAGGAAGAACCACATTCATAGCCAGATCACGAGCATTCAATCCCGCTGTCCCATCTTGCCACTGGGCCATGGTAGATGAGCTAAACATAATCTGAATAACTGGAGCCTCAATAACGCCAAAAGGCCCCGGTGAACGTGTGCTCAACTGGGCCTTACCCCCCGGATCAGAAACCGCAAAACTGGTGGCATTAAGGATAAGCCCTGCTTTAGCCTGTTCAAGCAAACTTGCGGTGATGCCTGCGGATTCAGGGTCTTTAAGGCTAGCCGTAAAGATTGGTAAGGCACGAATGCCTCGCTCTGATAAAGCGGCAATCAAGGCATCTACTGGCGCCGTTTGCCCAGATTGCATCAATGCCCGATAACAAACAATCGCGGCAATGGGTGCGGTGATAGAGCCTATTCCCTTATCTTTCCAGATAGCCTTCATATCCGACATATCCAAAGGGGATTGCCCCGGCCAATACAAACCTGCCTTCATCAGAGGTTTAGGTGGCGGCGCTGTATCCATTCCAGAAATAATGTCGTCTAAGCTTGCTAACAATGCCTGTGCATTGCTGAGGCCGCCTTGATCAAGATACGCTGCAAGGCGTGCCAGCATCCCCTGAGGCAGAGTAGAAAGGCGTTCCAATTCAGGGTCAGGGCGACCGTCACCAGGTATGATGGCAAGGGGGATTTTCTTCTCACGCGCTAACAATGACAACTGTTCCACCCCATAAGACCAGTATGCCGTCCCGCCAAGAAGCCGCACCATGATCATGTCCGCTTTAGCAAGGGTGTTTTCTATATAGAGATCAATTGAATATGGATGACTAAGGCTTAGCAGATTGGCAAGCCGCAAATCACCAGCCTTTAACCCAGATGTTCTGGCCGCTTCAGCCAACAGACTAATTTCACTATCTGCGGCTGTGAGAATAGCGATCCGCCCCGGGGTCTGGCCTAAATCTACTGCCTCACCACTTGCGTATAGATCACCTGATTGCTCAATCTTGAGAAGATGCATCTCAACCCCTGAAATGGCATGGTGAGGTGGTCTGTCTCATCATTAGGTAATATGGCCGCCAATGCGTTCTGCCAACCCTGACACATCCATATCAGCATAGCCAATCACCACAAGACGGCCTAAACCTGCAGCCATATCCGAGTCTTGGCTATCCCCTGTCATATCTGCCTGCGCATAATAATGATCCACTCGGCTTCCTACCGCTTGGATCACCAAAGGCGCCACTTTGCCTTGGACAGCCAGAAACCCCTTGGCGCGAAGCATCCCGCCAGGACCAGCCAAATCCCTAATAGCGTTAACAATATCAACAGAATTGCCTAATGGCGGCAAGGTCATGATCACAGTCTTAAAGGCATCATGCCCATGGTCATGGTCATGGTCGTGGTGATGGTCGTCATCATCATCGTCATCGTCATGGTCATCGTCATGATGATGGTGATCATGAAGGGAATGTGCGCTTCGGGCAAAGGCTTCATCCTCCAGCCCAAGACCAAAGATAGCCCCCATCGGGGCATTACCCGCATTTGTCTCAATAACCGGAGTATCATTCGCCATGAGACGCCCTAATTTCTCTCTCACCTTAATTTTATCAGCATCCGTCATCAAATCAGTTTTCGCCATCACCAAAATATTAGCGGCAGAAAGCTGATCGTGGAAAAGCTCATTAATAGGGGTATCGTGATCAAGTTCAGGGTCTAACTGACGCTGGGCTTCGAGAGCGCCCATATCATTTGCTACCTGTCCCATGGCTAAGGCTGGCCCATCAACCACGGTCACCACACCGTCAAGCATGGCTCTGGTGCGAATGCTGGGCCATTGAAACGCCTGAACAAGAGGCTGCGGCAACGCCAGACCAGAGGTTTCAATAATAATGCGGTCAGGTGGCGGTGATTGGTTCAAAAGCGCTTCCATGCTAGGCATGAAATCATCCGCAACCGTGCAACAGATACAGCCATTCGCCAATTCAATAATGCTATCTGCATCGCATGATGCCGCCCCACATTCTTTGGCCAGACTCGCATCAACGCCAACATCCCCAAACTCGTTGATAATCAGGGCAAGACGTTCACCATCCGCTTTCATCAAAAGATTTCTGATAAGTGTTGTTTTACCAGCGCCAAGAAACCCCGTAATTACGGTAGCTGGAATCCGTTGTTGCAGCATTTTGCCCCCTTTATACGAAAGTCTAGACTGAATTCCCGATTCGGACTTTGGTCGTTTTCATTATCATTCTGGATAATTTATAACCTTTGCTAGGGCAACCAAAGAAATCAATATGATGAAATGCCGCAAAATTGCAGTCCTGTAAAAGATATTCTTTCATTTTATCTAATTTAATTGCGAAATTTGCCTCATGCTTTTATTAATGACGTAATATTTTTTGATTGGAGGATACAAATGAAAAAAATTCTTATGGCGGCTGCAGTCAGCATGGCTGTTGCTAGCCCAGCCTTTTCCGATGATGTCAAAATTGGTGTCATCCTTGGCTACACTGGCCCTATTGAATCTCTGACCCCGGATATGGCGGCTGGTGCTGAGCTAGCGATGAAAGAAGTCAATGATTCGGGAAAATTCATGAATGGCATGAATGTGGTTTCTGTACGTGGTGATTCGACCTGTATCGATGCCGCAGCAGCAACATCAACAGCCGAACGCCTGATCACCTCTGATGGTGTATCCGCTATTGTTGGCGCAGACTGTTCTGGTGTGACCACAGCCATTCTTCAAAATGTGGCAATGGCCAATGGTATTGTGATGATTTCACCATCCGCTACCTCACCTGCCCTGACAACAGTTGAAGATGACGGTCTGTTTTTCCGTACCGCACCATCTGATGCGCGTCAGGGTAAAATCGTTGCTGATATCCTGATGGAACGCGGCTTCAAAACTGCGGCTATGACTTATACCAACAACGACTATGGTAAAGGCTTGGCAGATAGCATTGCAGCCAATTACACCGCAGCAGGCGGTACCATCACCATCAGCACCCCTCACGAAGATGGCAAAGCAGACTATAACGCCGAAGTGGGATCACTGGCACAGGCCGGTGGTGATATTCTGATCGTTGCTGGATATCTTGACCAAGGTGGTCGCGGCATTATTCAAGCATCACTTGATAATGGGGCATTTGACATTTTCTATATGCCTGATGGCATGATCGGTGACAGCCTGCCTGAGGCAATTGGCCCAGCGCTAAATGGCTCTATTGGTGATGTTCCTGGCACTGACAGCCCAGGTGCAGCCACCTTTGAAACCATGGCAAGCGATGCTGGTTTCAAAGCAGGCCCATTTGCCCCAGAATCTTATGATGCTGCGGCACTGATCATGATGGCGATGCAGAAAGCTGGCTCAACAAACAGCCAAGATTTCAAATCCCATATTGAATCTATTGCTAACGCCCCTGGTGAGAAAATCTATCCAGGTGAATTGGGCAAAGCCCTTGACCTGATCGCATCTGGCAAAGATGTTGATTATGTTGGTGCTTCAGCGGTTGAGCTTGTTAACGGCGGTGAATCTGCTGGTAACTATCGCGAAATCGAAGTCCAGAACGGCAAAAACGTTACCGTTAATTTCCGTTAATTACTGATCCTTGGCGGACAGCTTGTCTTTATGACAGGTTGTCCGCTGATGCGGCACTATTTTCTTTTTCTTATGATTAGCGTTAAAAACATAGTCAAAACTTTCGGTGGTGTTAGGGCTGTTAATGGGGCCTCTTTAACCATTGCTGAGGGGTCTATTACAGGTCTGATTGGGCCAAATGGGGCCGGCAAGACCACGCTTTTTAATGTCATTGCAGGCGTTTATAAACCTAATTCCGGCACCGTGATGCTTGGGGATCAGGATATTACTGGTATGCCGCCGCATGATCTTTTCCATCGCGGCGTTTTGCGTACCTTTCAGATCGCTCATGAGTTTAGCTCGTTAACGGTTCGTGAAAACTTAATGATGGTTCCTGACCATCAGTCTGGTGAAACCCTGTTTAATGTCTGGTTTCGCAGCGCTAAAATCCACGAAGAAGAAGCAGAAATTGGCCGTAAGGCTGATGAGGTGATTGATTTTCTTCAACTATCAGCCGTACGCAATGAATATGCTGGCAACCTTTCTGGTGGCCAAAAAAAATTACTGGAATTAGGGCGTACCATGATGGTGGATGCCAGGATTGTGTTTCTGGATGAAGTTGGGGCAGGCGTAAATCGCACCCTACTAAAAACCATTGGTGATGCCATTTTGCGGCTTAATCGCGAACGCGGTTATACCTTTTGCATGATTGAACATGATATGGATTTTATTGGCCGTTTATGCGACCCGGTGATCGTTATGGCAGAAGGGGATGTTCTGGCCACAGGCACGGTTGATGAGGTCAAAGCAAATCCACAAGTCATTGAGGCCTATCTTGGTACTGGGCTGAAGAATAAAAACCGCAAACCCAAACCCACCCCGAAAACAAAGAAAACGAGACCCGCATGAGTTTTCTGATTGGCAAAGATATGGTTGGTGGCTATGGCGGGGCAAATATCCTCAATGGCTGTACCATTGGGGTCGATAAAGGTGAGATCGCTGTTATTGTTGGGCCAAATGGCGCTGGCAAATCCACCGCCATGAAAGCGCTTTTTGGAATGCTAGCTTTGTCATCTGGCGAGGTGCTGATGGATGGTCAAAATATTATGCATCTCAAGCCACAGGAACGCGTCAAACTGGGCATGGGCTTTGTTCCACAGACGGCAAATATTTTCACTGAAATGTCCGTTGAAGAAAACCTCGAGATGGGGGCGTTTATTCGGCGTGATGATTTTTCCGACACTATGGATCAGGTGTTTACCCTGTTTCCCATTCTCAAAGAAAAGCGCCGCCAATTAGCAGGCGAATTATCAGGGGGCCAACGCCAGCAGGTCGCCGTTGGACGCGCACTAATGACACAGCCACAATTGCTGATGCTGGATGAACCCACCGCTGGGGTTTCGCCCATTGTGATGGATGAATTATTTGACCGTATTATTGAAATTGCGCGCACTGGCATTGCGATTTTGATGGTTGAGCAAAACGCAAGGCAGGCGCTTGAGATCGCTGATAAAGGCTATGTTCTGGTACAAGGTGAGAACCGTTTTACCGATACCGGTAAAGCGCTTTTGGCTGATCCGGAAGTGCGGCAGGCATTTTTAGGAGGCTAACAGAATGATGACCGATCTGATAAATGCCCTTGTTCTGATAGCCAATTTTATTCTTGTGCCGGGCCTAACCTATGGCAGCCAACTTGGATTAGGCGCATTAGGCATTACCATGATCTACTCGGTGTTGCGGTTTTCTAATTTTGCCCATGGCGAGATGATGTCTTTTGGCGCTATGGTTACGATTTTGATGACATGGTGGATGCAGTCTCAAGGGCTTACTTTTGGGCCTCTGCCAACAGCGCTTTTTGCCTTGCCTGTTGGTATTATCGTAACCATTGGGCTGACCTTAACGGCAGATCGTTTGGTGTTTCGCTATTACCGTGAAATTAAAGCCCCGCCAGTCACCTTATTGATTGTGTCCATGGGGTTGATGTTTTTCCTAGGCGGATTGATCCGATTTATTATTGGGCCTAATGATCAAAAGTTTTTTGATGGTGAGCGGTTTATCCTTAAAGCTAGGGATTTCAAAACCATGACCGGTTTATCCGAAGGTCTAGCCATTAAATCAACCCAGGGCATCACCGTGGTCCTAGCTGTGTTAATGGTCAGTTTTCTGTTTTGGTTTTTGACCTATACCCGAACGGGAAAATCCATGCGTGCCTATTCCAATAATGAGGATTTGGCCCTCCTCTCTGGCATTAATCCTGAACGCGTGGTCATGGTTACTTGGATCATCACAGCGGTTCTGATTACCCTTGCTGGCACCCTTTATGGTCTGGATAAAAGTTATAAACCTTTTACCTATCTATCGCTTTTGTTGCCTATCTTTGCCTCAGCTATTGTCGGCGGTATCGGAAGTCCCGTTGGTGCTATTCTAGGCGGTTTTGTCATTGCCTTTTCTGAATTGTTTATCACCTTTGCTTATAAACGGGTGCTTGGCTATCTGCTGCCAGAACATTTAGAGCCAAGTGGATTGATGCAATTGCTGACCACGGATTATAAAATTGCTCTATCATTTGTTATTTTGGTTCTGGTGTTGATCATTAAACCAACCGGTATCGCCGGAGGAAAAACTCTATGACCAGCAATAACCGCACCTATTATGCTTTTCTGATGATGGCCGTTTTGCTGATTGCGGTTGGCATATTACAAAGCTGGAATGTGGCTTTTAACATTCTTAACCTATGTGTCATCTCTGCCATTATGGCCTTAGGTGTGAATATGCAATGGGGTTATGCTGGGCT
>JAQCJL010000052.1 GCA_027593125.1 Pseudomonadota bacterium
TGCGGATATTACCCTCGAAGAATTATGGGGAGAATTATCACGCCGCCGAGAGCAATCAGGGATTGCCGAAAAGGCAGGTCGGGATAATACAACATCTTAATTTTGATAAAGAGAGAACACCATGAGTCAAAGCAATTATGATCCTGATAACGTTTTTGCCTGCATTCTAGATGGTCGTTTGCCGTCTCAGCCCGTGGATCAGGATGAACTGACTTTCAGCTTTGCTGATATCAACCCCCAAGCCCCGCAGCATCATTTAGTGATCCCTAAGGGGGCTTATACAGATTTAACGGATTTTGCTGATCGTGCCAGTGATGCCGAATTAGCAGCATGGGTCAGAGCATTAGCGCGTGTCGCCAAAACCTCTGGTGTGGCGAAAGAAGGCTATCGAGTGATTGTCAATGTTGGTGGTCATGGTGGACAGGAAGTGCCCCATCTTCATGGTCATGTGCTTGGCGGCGCCCCTCTTGGCCAAATGTTGACGCGGCGCTAATCATTTAGCTTTCTGGTTTTGATTTGATTTCTTGAAGCCTTCAGCTTGCGTGCTTTTTATTTTCGTGCCAGGCTCAACTGTAACGCGAAAAATAAAATGAAACCTAAATTTATGCAGGCATCACTTCACACTTTGGCCTTTCGTGGCCTCGAAACGGTTCCTGTCCATGTTCAGGTGCATTTGTCTAACGGTCTGCCAAATATTGCGATTGTTGGTCTTGCTGATAAATCTGTTGTGGAATCCAAAGAAAGGGTTCGGGCGGCGTTATCCTCGCTCGGCCTATCTTTGCCGCCAAAACGCATCGCTGTCAATTTAGCGCCTGCGGATCTGTTGAAAGAAGGCTCACATTATGATCTGCCTATTGCGCTTGGGCTTTTGATTGCGATGGGGGCTATTCCCTCAGACAGCGTTGATAATATGATTGTAATGGGTGAACTGTCTCTTGATGGCGGCATCACCGGGGTTAATGGAATATTGGCGGCGGCTCTTAGTGCGGCGGCTGATGGAAAAGGAATGATTTGCCCAGATATTAACGGGGCAGAAGCGGCATGGAGCGGCGATATTAAGATCATTGCTGCCCCTAGTTTGATAGCTTTAATAAACCATCTGCGTGGAGATCAGGTCTTGCCTGATCCCAAAGGGCGAGTGGCAGAAACAAAATCAGACTTTCCAGATATTGCAGATTTACAAGGCCAAGAGATGGCAAAACGCGCGCTTCAGATCGCTGCGGTTGGCGCCCATAATTTGCTAATGGTTGGACCGCCCGGTTCAGGAAAATCCATGTTAGCCTCACGACTAGCAGGTATCCTGCCGCCTATGTTAGCGAAAGAATCCCTAGAAGCTACCATGATACATTCTATGGCTGGTCATTTAGACAAAGGCGGATTAATCGTTTCGCGTCCTTTTCGGGATCCGCATCATTCTTCTTCTGTTGCCGCATTAGTGGGTGGCGGGGCCAAGGCTAAACCCGGGGAGGTTAGCTTAGCTCACGGCGGTGTGTTGTTTTTGGACGAATTGGCAGAATGGCCGTCACATCAATTGGATTCTCTCAGGCAAACGATTGAAACTGGACGCTCTGTGGTTAGCCGAGCAAACCACCATGTGACGTATCCGGCTAGGTTTCAGTTGATTGCGGCGATGAACCCTTGTCGCTGTGGGTATCTTGGCGATCCTTCGCGTGCCTGTTCTAAAGCGCCGCGTTGTGGGCGTGATTATATGACTAAAATTTCCGGGCCATTGCTAGATCGCTTTGACATGATGATTGAGGTAGAGGAGATACCAATCTCTGTTCTTAACTATCCTTCAGCTTCAGAAAACACGGTGACAGTGGCAGAGCGAGTAAAAGCTGCTAGGCAAAGGAGCTTCAATCGTCCCTTACAGGCAGAAGGCATGGTAAATGCGCAACTTGATGGCGCCATGCTTGATGAAGTCATGGGAATGACCGTATCAGATAAGGATTTTCTTCAAACCAGCGCTGAAACTTTGCGTCTGACGGCGCGCGGATTTCACCGCGTGATGCGCGTTGCGCGAAGCATAGCTGATCTTGATAAAAACGATACTGTGGAAAGACAACATATCGCTGAGGCGATGCAATATCGGTGGCTACCACTATTATCATGATACGCTATATGCCGCGAAGATGTTTATAGTTTTGTTAGGATATTATCCCAAATTGCTTTTGCCAGATCAATGCCGCTTAGGCGTTTGATTTCACGTAAGCCTGTGGGGGAAGTGACATTAATCTCAGTCAGATAACCACCAATCACATCAATGCCACAAAACAACAAACCATGGGTTTGCAAATACCCACCGATGGCCTCAGCAATGCGCAAATCATCAGCGTCCAGTTCTGTTTTCACAGCTTTACCACCAACATGAAGATTTGATCTGGCCTCACCTTCTGCGGGCACACGATTAACCGCACCAACAGCCTTGCCATCAATCATGATCACTCTCTTATCCCCATTGCGCACCGAAGGCAGATATTGTTGGATCATTAAAGGGGAGCGTTCGATCAAAGTCATCGTTTCAATCAGACTGGAAAGATTGCTGTCACCGGGCTTAAGGTGGAAAATCCCGCTTCCGCCATTACCATGCAGAGGCTTAATGATGATATCCTCATAGCGTTCACGAAAAGCCTTAATCTCTGCGATGTCTTTGGTGATAAGGGTTGGGGGCATCAATTCTGGAAATAAGG
Organism: Pseudomonadota bacterium; assembly: GCA_027593125.1. GTDB lineage: Bacteria > Pseudomonadota > Alphaproteobacteria > Puniceispirillales > UBA1172 > UBA12202. The sequence goes on from JAQCJL010000052.1 coordinate 2,691, forward strand.
TTGCCACCAGTTTTTCAGGGGCATTTCGAACAGAAACTGGATGATTAACAACCAGCACCTTATCCATGATTGATTCAAGCATATAAGTGGCAGTGATATAATGCATATCAAAGGGGGGATCCTGACGCATCAGAATAACATCCAGATCGGTTAGATCAATGCGCTCTTCTTGGATCACCTCAACATGGTTGCCAACCCTATCTTGAACGCGAATCCATTGCCCCTTGGCGGATAACCCTTGCCCTGGGATCAGCGCCAGCTGATCAGGATGATAGGTGAAAATACGATAGCCACGAGCCTGAGCTTCTAGGGCTAGAGCAAAACTGCTATCGCCATGAATATCGACCTCAGCAATAGGGTCCATCTGAAGGGCAATGTTAAGCGTCATGAGAATGCCTAGGGATTACTGGCGGTCGTCTTCGTTGATACGAATATAATTCACAACCGTAGTCCCAAAACGCAAATCTTGCGCATGGGCGACGACGCGGTTCATTTCTTCTTCTGATCCTGCAATGCCACTCAGATAAACGACACCATTGACAACATCAATACTGAAATTCAGAGAAGAGATATCCAAATCAGTAATCAATCTGCCGCGCAATTGCGCCTGAGAGGCAATATCTTTAGCCTGATCTTTGATAGAGCTTTTATCCTGAATATCCAGTTCATTGATCACCTCAATCACACCATGGACTTGCCATGCCATTTGCACAGCTTTAACCGCATCCTCAGGTTTAACAACAGCACCCGTCAACAAGACAGACCCTTGGTTGACATCTACGGTAACAGCAGAAAATAAGTTAACATCATCTTGAAAATAACTTTCAGAAATCTTTGTGCTAATAACGCTATCACTGATGCTTGTGCTCAATCCTTTTTCCGTGGTGCCTGCGGCTACAGCCGCCGCACCCACCCCAGCTACAGCACCAACACATCCTGATAAGCCAATGGCCATGACACATAAAAGGCATAAGGAATAAATTCCTAGTGACGAGGATTGTAAGGCATGGTCAGGTCTGGTCATCATGGTTTTCCTAATATTCGCTTAGCGGTTTGGGTAAATGGCATCTCACGTTATACACCCTAATAGCGGTATCGGGCAATACGTTATGGTTAGTCACAGATGCCGCGTTTTAATCCCAATTTTTATCTTGGCATCAAAACATGTCAAAAAAATGATCGTGAATAAATCGTATCCGTCCATAGGGTCTGACTAATGCCACTACAAATTGCATTTCATCATTCTGATGCTCAGGATATTCTGCCAGAAAGCCTTTTGCGGCATTAACGATCCGTTGTTGCTGGCGGTGATGTGGCAGAACAGCCTCAAGGTCATCATCGTTTATGCTAGTGGTGTATTTAACTTCAACAAACAAAAGCTGGCCGAACTTTGCCATAATCAGATCAATCTCACTAAAAGCATTGCGATATCTTGCGGCAAATTTTCGCCAGCCTTTAAGCCGTAATCTCATGGCGACTAGAATTTCAGCTTGCCTACCCCGGCGCTCAGCTTGGCGGCGTTTATCAACGCCTGTCATATCTGATCTAAGGTCAACATCAGATCATAAACCCGGGATTTACCAACCCCCGTGTCGGTGCTGATCTGACGAACGGCATCACGGCGACTAGCTCCTTGGCTAAGGTGTTCATTCAGCAAAGCCAAAATGGCTGCATCGCTTACATCGGTTTCCATGGCATCTGGTGGGGCAATCATCACGACCAGCTCCCCCTTTGGTGGTCCTGCCAAACGAAAATGGTCCGCTAGATTAGTAGCAGTATCATGCCAGCTTTCTTCAAAGGTTTTGGTCAATTCGCGAGCAATACTGCAAAGCCGCTGAGGTGAGATCAGGGCAATATCCGCCATGGTATCATCTAACCGCCGAGCGGATTCATAACATATAATGGTAGCATCAATAGCCATCAGATGGTCGAGGGCTTTTTTGCGCTTTGATGCAGTATTTGGAAGGAAACCAGCAAAATAAAACCGGTCTGTTGGTAATCCGGAAACAACTAATGCAGCTAATAATGCTGACGGGCCTGGTACCGTTGTCACAGGAATGCCCCGATCCCGGCAAGCCTTTACCAAGCGATATCCAGGATCAGAAATCAGCGGTGTTCCGGCATCACTCACGAGTGTGACAGCTTTGCCATTTTCTAATTCCGCCAGCAATTTTTCTCGTGCTCCGGGGGAAGTATGGTCATGATAAGCAACCAAACGGCCATGCTTTAGCCCTAGGCGTGACAACATTAAGCCTGTGTGCCGTGTATCTTCACATGCAATCACATCTGCTTCGGTCAATGACGCCACAGCTCGAGGTGAGATATCATCAAGATTTCCTATTGGTGTCGCAGTGATAGTTAACCCGGGGGATGTCATGGCTTAGCCTCTGGCACTTTACGCTTCACTGAAATCATAATAGACTATATCCCTAATGGGGGATATTCGGAAATTACCCTACAGCAAAAGGATTAAAGATGACGATATTGCCATTTTGCTTCCATCACCATTTGCGATGGATTACGCTAATGGTATCGTTATTGCTTCTTCAAGCCTGTACCCCTGATCAACAGAATCTGGCGGTTTCCCAAAACACGACCCCCCCCTTATCCGAGGCGAGTGAAGATACTGCAACGACAACTTCCTCTGTGTCTGGGGCAACAATCCCTTCCTCTCAGCTGGTCACATTAACCCAAGATGATATCAGCGCTAAGGAAAGTAAACTTGATCCCTCACAGGCCTTTCGGGATCAGAAGTCTGAGCCGGTGACTGTTGAGCCTGATTTAGAGATTCTTAATCAGGAAATTTTTGGCTTTAGTGTTGATAACGGATTGCCTTTGGCAACATTGCAACCGGAAACACCAACCGATATTGATGAGGTTGATGCCGCAATTGAATGGATTTTTAATGGCAATCCTATTCCAAGCCTTTCATCTGATGCGCCCGTTTTGGATGCAGGGCAAGCCCCTCAACTTGGGGAAACGCCATTGCAAGAAGAAAATGGGATTGGTGATTTGCCTGCTAATGCGTTTGCGGTGCAGGATTCTACTAATCAGCCTGCTGGCGAAGAGAGTTTTGATTTCTCAACCCTTGAACAGGTTTTTGCCATTATTAATAAATCAGATTTGGAAACGGTGGCCATTCCTGCCCCATCGCGGTTTCCACCAAAATCAGATGGCGTACAACGCGCAGCGGTGCTTTTACCGTTGACGGGACCATATCGCCAGCTTGGGGCAGATTTACGCAATGCGGTGGATATGGCGGTGATTAGTCTGGCGCGCCCCAACTTCGAAGTTATTTTCATTGATACGGCAAACGATGCTCGAGCCGCGGCTAGCGAAGCCGTGGCAGCTGGTGCGAATGTTATTATTGGCCCTTTATTTTCAAGCCAAACCGCAGAGGTGGCTCCGCTTGCTGCTGAATACAACATCCCCATCCTTTCGTTTTCAAACAACAGCAGTATTAGCGCCCCCGGGGTGTGGATTCTTGGTCAGCAACCTGAACAAGAATTGGATGCTGTGCTGAGTTATGGGCTAGCATCACTAACAGCGCTTGAAGGCATCTCTCGAGAAAATATAAGGGTTGCGGTAGTCACCAGTGATACGGCCTATGGACATAAATTGCGTGATTTTAGCTTGCGTCGCCTTGAAGAGTTCGGGGTGACTCAAGTCTCGCGTCTTTTGCTTGATCAAAGTATGCTAGATGCGGAGGCTCGCCTGCGGCAAACCATAAGACAATTTACCCGTTGGAGCAAAGAAAGCCCTGATCCAATTTATGACATGGTAATTATTGCCGGCGATGCAGATTTTACACTACGAGTGGCGCCGGTACTGGTTTGGCATGACCTTGATCCAAAAAAAGTTCGTTTTATTGGGCCTTCGCAATGGAGCCGAACGGATACAATTTCTGAGCCATCACTTCAGGGGGGACTATATGCCACTGTGCCACGTGATCGCCGGTTAAGGTTCCAAGCGGCGTGGCAGAAATATTTTGGTGAGGTTGCCAGCGAGCTTGCCCCGTTAGGGTTTGATGCGGTCGCGGTAGCCAGCTTACTCCAACCTGAAACAGCCGCCGAAGATATCCTTTTGCGCCCAACAGGTTTTGCTGGGTTCAGTGGTGTGTTCCGCCTTTATCCTGATGGCAGTAACCGTCGACAATTCGAAGTTAGGATTATCAATAACGGAAAATCAACGGTTGTTCGTCCGGCTGATAAAAGCTTTTAATCACTTAAGAATACGCCCAATCACAGTATTCATAACCGTTTTTCCATCATCGGTTAGGGTGAGGCAGTCGTCATGAAATGAGAGCAAGCCTTGATCACAAAGATACCCGACCTCATCTTCATCAAGCCATTCTGATCGTGGCCCGGCAAGGGTTTCAATCTTGCTCAGACGAATACCTTCACGAAGCCGCAATCCCATCATTACCGCTTCGCTTGCATAATCAGTGACGTCTTCGCCTTGATGATGGGATAAGCCATGACCTTGTTTGCTTACATCCTCGCGCCATCCATCAGGGTCTTTTCGGGCTCGGGTTTCAACACGTTGCCTGTTTTCTGGATGCCAAAACCGCCCTATTGCTCCAGGCCCTGCCCCTAGCCAATCCCCGCCCCGCCAATAGATGAGGTTATGACGGCTTTCTTGGCCTGGTGTCGCATGGTTTGATACTTCATAAGCAGACATCCCTCTGCTTTCGCACATCTCTTGGGTCAGCAAAAATTGGTCCAACGCCATCGTCTCATCTAGCATGGTTAATCGCCCTCGTTTCGCCAGACTGTAAAAAGCGGTGCCTTGTTCCAGTGTCAATTGGTAAAGCGACAGATGATCACAACCTAAATCAAGAATTTGCGACAATTGCTGTTGCCACTCATCAAGCTTTTGATCTGGTAGGGCATAAATAAAGTCTGCAGAAACACGGGGGAAAATATGTTGCGCTTTGGCTAAGGCCTCGCTTGCTTCGGCAGCGGAATGTTGCCGGCCAAGAAAGGCCAATTGATCATCTTTGAGGGACTGAATTCCAAGTGATAAACGGTTGATGCCCTGATCACGAAAAGCTTGAAGTCGATCAGCTTCAATAAAGGTAGGGTTAGCTTCAAGGGTAATCTCACATTGCTCAGATACTGAGAATAATGAAGTGATAGTATTAAGAATACGTCCGGCAATCTCTGCTTCCATCAGGGATGGTGTTCCGCCGCCAAAAAAAACGCTATCTAGGGGTTTTCCGTGAAACCCTGATATTTCTGCCATGGTTTTTAGTTCGGTGATGATGGCATTGCCAAAACCTGATTGATCAATCTGATCACGAACATGGCTGTTAAAATCGCAATAAGGGCATTTTTTATGGCAAAAAGGCCAATGAATGTAGACGCCAAAACCTGACGGCTGGATGCCGGGGTATTCGTCATCTGCTACTTTCATATCTGATGGTGTTTTGCCGGGCTTACCGGTCATCATGCGTGCCTTTTGGTATCCTGAAAACATTGTGCAATGAGCTGCTCAAAAGCTTTAGCACGGTGGCTAACGGAATGTTTCCAATCGGGGTCTACTTCGGCAAAACTCTGGTCATATCCGTTAGGCTGAAACACAGGATCATAGCCAAACCCTTTATCGCCGCGAGGAGGCCAGATAAATTGGCCCTCAACATAACCTTCGGTAGTCACGCAAACCCCATCAGGCCAACATAAAGCCAAAGCACAAACAAAACGGCAATTGCGATCCTTGCTGCCACTTGCCTCAACCGCGGCATTAACCTTAGCCATAGCGAGTGAAAAATCTTTGTCAGGTCCAGCCCAACGCGCGGAATAAAGGCCTGGATCACGGTTAATGGCCATGACCTCAAATCCGGAATCATCCGATAAAGCAGGAAGACCTGATGCTATCGCCGCGGCGTGGGCCTTTATGGTGGCGTTTGCGATATAACTGTCGCCGGTTTCTTCGGGCTCAGGCAAATTGAGGTCTCTGGCACTGATCACCTCAATGGCATAAGGCACCATTAAGGCTGTGATCTCACGCACCTTTCCTTTGTTGTGGCTAGCGACAACAAGCCGTTCTTCAGTAAAGGCCCTTGTCATGATCCTGGCAAATCCAGCGCTTTGAGTTGGTGCTGAAACAGTGCATCTACACCTTTTCGGGCAAGATCAAGCATTTCCAGAAGGTTGGTTTGGGAATAGGGCGCGCCTTCGGCTGTGGCCTGGACCTCAACAATCCCGTTGTCATTGGTCAGAACAAAATTTGCATCCGTTTCCGCTTTGCTATCTTCATCATAATCCAAATCCAACAGGGCGGTTTGCTCAATTATGCCACATGATATTGCCGCCACTTGGCTGATCACAGGCTGACGCGTGATAAGCCCATCAAGCAAAAGTTTTTCTGTAGCTGCTCGAAGGGCAACCCATGATCCTGTGATTGCTGCGGTGCGCGTGCCGCCATCAGCCTGAAGCACATCACAGTCTATTTTGATCTGTCGCTCACCAAGCAAGTTTAAATCTGTAGTTGCCCGTAAAGAACGCCCGATCAGACGCTGAATTTCCTGTGTTCGGCCTGACTGTTTGCCGCGGGCAGCCTCACGATCCATGCGACTATGGGTTGATCGCGGCAACATTCCATATTCGGCTGTGACCCATCCTTTGCCCGTGTTGCGCAAAAACGGCGGAACGCGTTCATCAATGCTAGCTGTGCATAAGACGTGGGTATTGCCAAACTTGGCCAAGCATGAACCTTCTGCATAACGGGAATATCCCGCAACAAGTTCAATGGATCGCAGCTCATCATGGTTGCGATGTGAGGGTCGTGAAAATGAGGTCATAGTAAATCTCGTTATCAATAAGAAAAATCACCATAGCACAGCGAACAGATCAAGGCGACCGCTTGACCGCACGCCTTTCCACTTTTATCTTAATCAGATGACCATTCACAATCTGACCTCATCATCAAAACAAAATCCATCGCCAACCCATAGTGATGTCGATGAAACCGTTCTCGATCTTAATGAACGGACACGGCTTATTTTTAATAAGATTGTAGACCGCTATTTGTCTTCAGGCTCGCCAATAGGCTCTAAACTGATCGCTGATGATCTTGACCAGATGTTATCCAGCGCATCAATCCGCGCTATCATGGCAGACCTTGAAACTGCTGGGCTTTTGTTTCAGCCGCACACCTCAGCTGGACGAGTGCCGACGCAGTCCGGCTTGCGCTTATTTGTAAATGGTCTTTTAGAGCTTGGCGGAAACCTTACTGATAGCGAACGCATGATGTTGGATGTGAATTGCCAGTCCCAAGGGCTTAGCTTTGATGATGCGCTATCAGAAACATCATCGATGCTTTCGGGTTTAACCCAATGCGCCGCGCTGGTGGTCATGCCGAAAAGTGATATGATCATCAAACAGGTGGAATTTATCCCCATTGAAAAAAACAAAGCTTTGGTGGTGCTGGTATCTACGGCTGGACAGGTTGAAAACCGCATTATGGAAACGCCTCCTGGTTTGCCACCATCAGCATTGACTGAGGCTGGTAATTTTATCAATTCCCATCTGGCAGGCAAAAGCCTGTCCCATGCATCGGTCATGTTGCAAGAGCTGATCGATATGAAACAGGCAAAGATCGATGATCTGGTGCAACAGGTGGCCTCTAGTGGGATAGCCATCTGGACGGGAAAAAACTCTGGCCAAGCAGGAAACTTTATTTTGCGCGGCCATGCCAATTTGCTGGATAATATTACGGCTGTTGATCAATTAGAACAAATTCGTCTTCTTTTTAATCAGCTAGAACAACAAAGCAATGCGCTTGATGTTCTGGTGACAATGCAAAATGCTGAAGGGATTCAGATTTTCATTGGCTCTGAAAATCGTTTTTTTGCTGATGCGAATTGTTCAACCATTATTGCGCCCTATCATGACAGCAATCATAAAATTATTGGTGCGGTTGGTGTCATTGGTCCAACCCGATTAGATTATGCGCGTATTATTCCTATGGTTAATCATACCTCTGCTGCGATTAGCAAAATGCTAGCTGCTCGCTTTTAAGAGTATTTGCACTGTTTTTGGCGTTTTTTTATTCAAAATGATACAAAATGCTGTTCCTCACCTTGGAAATGGCAAATCGTTTCTTACATAACTCCAGAACTAGATAATACCTGAAGGATATCATAATGAACGATACGCCTAATGATGAACCTGAAGACGGTTTAGATAAAAAACAGGACGCCGCATCACAGCAGGATAAGGAAACGTCATCAGCTGATACCGCTGGGGATAATGCCTCTGGGGATCAAAACCCTTATGCGGATATCGCCGCCGAAGATCATAGCGCTGATAGCAGCGGTGATATTAATATTGATGATATTCTTGACCCCCTTTCCGCGCTTCAATCTGAACGTGATGATCTAAAGGATCAGTTGTTGCGTGCCGTCGCTGAAATGGAAAACACACGTCGCCGTGCAGAGCGGGATGTCTCGCAATCACGGAAATATGGTCATACAGGCTTTGCCAGAGACCTTTTGTCTGTGGTGGAAAATCTATCGCGCGCGGTTGAAGTTTTGCCTGAAGAGCGTGATCACCTTGATGATACGATGAAAAATCTAGTCATTGGTGTGGAAATGATCTCACGCGAGTTGGCCAATGTGCTGGAACGGCATGGCATTACGCGTATTATGCCACTTGGCGAGAAATTTGATCCCAGCCGCCATCAGGCCATGTTTGAGGTGCCAACAACCGAAGCGGAACCTGGCAATATCGTTCAGGTTGCCCAATCCGGCTGGATGTTACATGACCGTCTTTTGACGCCTGCCATGGTGGGCGTGGCGAAAGCCCCGGCTGAACCTGCGGCAGAAACTGATGAAACCAACAAAAGCGAATAAAACAAAAGGCGTAACCACCATCTGAACAACACCTAAG
>JAQCJL010000053.1 GCA_027593125.1 Pseudomonadota bacterium
AAAAATTGTTGCGACTGAGGTTATACAAGTCCTGATTCCTTATCGGTAATGAATCCGCAAGGTATCAGGCAAAAGTTAACATACCGTTAATAGAGGAAATTATCTATCCGCGCTTAGCCTTCAAACGGATCATGCACCAAAATAGTGTCGTTTCGCTCAGGGCTAGTGGAAACGCTGGCAACAGCAATGCCGGTTAATTCTTCAAGCCGCTTAATATATTTAATAGCTTGCGGCGGCAAATCTGCCCATGACCGTGCGCCATAGGTTGTCCCTTCCCAACCTGGCATGACTTCGTAAATGGGCTCAAGCCGTTCTTGGTCAATCGTTGCCACGGGAAAGCGATCAAGGGTTTTTCCATCCAACCGATAGCCCGTGCAAATCTTAATTTCATCCATGCCGTCAAGCACGTCCAGCTTGGTTAGCGCCATACCTGTAATACCAGCGATTTTACCCGCTTGCCGAACCATGACCGCATCAAACCACCCACAGCGGCGTTTGCGTCCTGTGACGGTTCCAAACTCATGCCCCCGTTCGCCAAGGGTCTGTCCAGCCTCGCCTTCATCCTCAGTAGGAAATGGGCCTGAGCCCACCCGCGTGGTATATGCTTTTGTGATCCCTAGAACATAGCCGATGGTAGTCATGCCGACCCCTGCCCCAGTGGATGCCTGACCAGCAACGGTGTTAGACGATGTCACATAAGGATAAGTGCCATGGTCAATATCCAGCATAACCCCTTGTGCACCTTCATAGAGAATGCGTTGACCTTGGCGGCGCGATTCATCCAGAATGGCCCATGCCTCACCCAGATAAGGAATAATCCGGTCACGCAGCGCCATGACACCTGCTATCATTTCATCAGCGTCCATGGATGGCTCGCCTGCACCTTTGAGGAAAATGTTATGATGTGCGACGAGGTGTTGGATTTTTTCTGCCATCGCGTCAGCATCAATAATATCAGCCATGCGAAGGGCACGGCGTGCCACTTTATCCTCATAAGCGGGGCCAATGCCGCGACCAGTAGTGCCAATTTTACCCTTTGCGGCGATAGCTTCACGCACCTGATCCACGCGCTGGTGAACAGGCAAAATCATTACCGCAGACAAAGAAACCAACAGGTTCTTTGGCGATACCTCAACCCCTTGACTAGTGATTTGGTCAATCTCGCGGATAAGGGCAGTAGGATCAATCACCACGCCATTTCCAATTACCGACATTTTGCCGGGGCGAACAATGCCAGATGGCAACAAGCTGAGCTTAAACTCAACCCCGTCAATGACTAGCGTATGCCCGGCGTTATGACCGCCTTGGAAACGGACAATCACATCTGCCCGTTCTGATAGCCAGTCCACAATCTTCCCTTTTCCCTCGTCTCCCCACTGGGAGCCAATGACGACGACATTAGTCATGTTTCACCTGTTAGATTTCCTGAATGCCTTGTGATGTGTAAAAATGGGTTGCCCCTGTGGCCTTGGCCTCACGCAGGCAGGCTTGGGCATCAGCGGATGATGCCGAACCCATGACCGCGTGGTGCCCAGCGCGAGTTAATTCCACCAGAACAATAAGTCCGAAATCTGCCGCCAGATAGATTTTTTCCACTTTATCCAAGCTTGGTGTTGCCTGAAGCACGCGTTCTAAATACAGCGTGACACCAGTAGAAAGATCAGAATTACCAGATCCAGCCAGGGTGCGATAACGCCCACCGCGACCTAATTCCCCTCTAATCCCTGGGGTAAAAATAGAAAACCCAATGCCCTGATGGTAATCAAATCCGCGCCGTTCCAAGGGGTCGATAGTAAGGGCAACTTGGGGCACAGCCTTAGCAATTACTGCGGCGAGTTCCGCCAGTTCAGCTAGCATTGCTTTGGCCATTTCTGGAATATCCGATGGCAAATTCTTCAGCTTCTTTGCCGCGTCTGCCATAGGGTTAAGCGGCAATTCCAACAACAATTGAATAAACTTAGCCTGAGGATGAGAAAGCCTTGCCGCCGCCGCGCTATCTTTACGGGAAACCGCCTCACGCAAGGCGACAAGCGTGGCCTCATCTTCTGATGGTTCATCCTCTAGCAGAACATCCAACAGACGCGGGACATTCAAATCCATAGACAGTTGCGATATTCCAGCGCGTGATAAGCTTTCCAGAGCGATGGTAGCCACCTCAGCGTCGTGATGTATGGTTGAGGCACCGATCAGTTCTGCCCCGATCTGAACCAGTTGCCGTTCTGGATTAACCGGATCAGGATTAATCCGCAACACATGACCATAATAAGACAGGCGCAACGGGCGCGGCAGATGCCCCATCCGGCTTGAGGCGATACGGGCAATTTGGGCTGTCATATCCGATCGTAAGGCCAGCATGCGCCGTGTCACCGGATCCATGAGCCTAAAGGTGTTGTCGGCAAGCGCTGCCCCTGGCCCATCAGCCAATAATGTGTCTTCATATTCCACTAATGGAGGGCTGACATCCGCATAGCCAAAGCGGCTTAAACTATCCATAATCGTATTGATAATATGCCGCCGCCTTATGGTTTCGTCTGGCAGAACATCACCTAATCCATTGGGAAGTAGCGTCGTATTTATGGTTGTTTTGCTGACCATTATCCTGCCCGGCGCATTGTTATTGTGATTACCAATATGGACTACCTTACCTCAAGCGGATCTGCAACGGTTTTCCGGCCAACACAGGATATTGGCCACCAACGCCTTTAGCTGCGAAGGGCTTTTTCTAGCACATCTTTTAAGGTGTCTGCCCATTTTTGCATTGTCTTTGCCTGCGTTGCCTCAACCATGATCCGCAAAAGCGGTTCTGTGCCTGATGGGCGAACAACCACACGCCCATCATCACCAAGCTCGGCCCCCGCCTCAGCCATAGCAGACACCACTAATGGATCTCCTATTGCGCGGGTCATCTGATCTTGATCGTCGGCCTTGATATTCACCAGAACCTGCGGGGTATCAGTAAAACATTGCAAAGATTCGCTGGCAGGTTTTCCTGATTCGACCAATGCGGATAACATAACCAGCCCAGTCATCAGACCATCACCTGATGTGGCATAATCAGTCATCAGAATATGGCCTGATGGCTCACCCCCTAGATTTAATTTCTGCTGGTGTAGCGCATCAAGAATATAACGATCCCCAACCTGTGTGCGCATCAGCGTAATCTCTCGCTTAGCCAGATAAAGCCCTAACCCATGATTGGTCATCAAAGTGCCAACCACTTTATTGCCTTTTAGTTGGCCCCGGGTCACCATCAGATTAGCAATTACCGCAAGGCACTGATCCCCATTAATCAGTCTGCCTTTTTCATCTGCCATAATCAAACGATCAGCATCTCCATCCAGTGAGAGACCAACATCCGCCTGATGAGCAACCACAGCTTCGGCCATAGTCAATGGGTGCACCGCCCCACAATTCTGATTAATGTTAAACCCATCTGGTTCAACCGCCATGGGGATCACTTCAGCCCCCAATTCAAACAGCACATCTGGGGCAGCGCGATAAGCCGCCCCATTTGCGCAATCCACAACCACCTTTAATCCGCCAAGCCGCAATTGCCGAGGGATAGCCGTTTTGACCTGTTCAACATAACGACCTAAGCCATCAAGCATCCGGCGGGCCCGACCTAATTCTTGTGGTGCCGCCAACGGGATATGTTCGCCCATGATCGCTGCGATGGCATCTTCAACATGATCTGGTAATTTGAACCCATCAGGCCCAAAAAGCTTAATGCCATTATCAAAATGTGGATTATGGCTAGCGGATATCATAACACCTAAATCCGCGCGCAAAGTTCGGGTTAAATGCGCCACTGCCGGTGTCGGCAATGGACCCAGCAATCGCGTATCCATGCCAATAGAAGCAAAGCCAGCCTGTAACGCGGCCTCAACCATATAGCCTGATAAGCGCGTATCTTTGCCAATGACAACCAAAGGCCGTTGGCGGGCAGAGCTTTGTTGCTGAGACATAAAATATCGCCCTGCGGCAAGTGCCAACCGAACAATATTTTCTGCAGTCATCGGGCCGGTATTGATCGTTGCTCGCACCCCATCGGTGCCAAAATAACGCGCCATGGTGACTCCTCTATATGATGCGGCCTAAATGATGGGCATCCTATCATGCTAGGGCGTTTTTGCCCATATCCTGTTAATGTTGATCCGCTAATCGCATCGCTGCCGCCAAGGCCAACGCCTGGGCGGTTTCAGCAACATCATGCACACGAAACATTTGCACCCCTTGGGAATAACCAAGGGTGGCTAAAGCCAGTGATCCAGGCATACGGTCTTTGGCTTTTTCAGCTTTTGAAAAATGAGAAATGGTAGATTTACGGCTGACCCCGAGCAACAACGGAACACCAAGGCCATGAAAAAGCGATAACCACGCCATCAGGGTCATATTGTGTTGCGGCGTTTTACCAAAGCCAAAACCGATATCAACCGCGATTTGTGAACGCGGCACGTTAGCGGCGGTAGCGGCGGCAATGCGCTGTTCTAACCAATCATAAACATCTGCGGCAACAAAATCATAACTTGGGCTTTTCTGCATCGTCCCGGGTTGACCCTGCATATGCATAATTACCACCGGGCAGGATCGCTGCGCCACTAGGGCTTCAGCCCCTTCATCGCGTAATCCTGCAACATCATTGATAATTCTTGCCCCGGCATCCAATGCCTTTGCCATCACTTGCGTGTGTCTAGTATCGGCCGAAACTATATGGCCAGCATCACTGAGATGGGAAATCACCGGCAAAATACGTGCTGTTTCTTCGGCATAACTCACCTGTTCTGCCCCAGGACGCGTGGATTCGCCCCCTATATCCAGAATATCGGCCCCAGCATCAGCCATCGCCATTCCGCAAGCGATAGCGGTATTGGCATCAAAATGATCGCCGCCATCTGAGAAACTATCAGGCGTAGTGTTGATAATCCCCATGATGCGATGCTGATCCATGGATAGGTCAGAAAAATCAGGCCGCGGTGAGGTAAGATGATGCCATTGCTGTTCGGCGAGATGAACAGCCTCTGCCCCAGCCTCTCGTGCTGATCGCATAACGTGATCAGGCGCCATTCTTGTTATGGTGAAATCATCCCCATGGCGTTCAAGAATATCCACCGCGCCAAAGCCAAGTCCAGTATTAGACAAAGGAATAAGGTGATCATATCCGCTTGCCATTGGTGCTAACGCAACCGGACGCCACCAGCATCTTGCCTTCCCACCAAGGCGTTGATCATCCGCAAAAACAGGACGGGTCAGCTGGGTTTGGCGTCGTGGAATAGACAGATGATCGGGATTAGACGGCTTCGTCACCAGATGGTTCCGCTTTTGGTGAAGGGCTTGATTTGCGCCGACCACCAGGAATACCTGTTCGTGATTTCGCACGCGGTGTTTCTGGCACATCCTCAGCATCATCTTTTCTGGCGATTGACCCACCTTCGGCTATAATTTTGATTTCATCACCTGAAAGGGTTTCATATTCCAAAAGCGCCTGAGCCACGCGTTCCAATTCATTCTTATGTTTTTTCAAAAGCTTTTCAGCCTCAGCATAAGCACTATCAGAAATGGTCCGGATTTCTTTATCAATCGTCGCAGCAGTATCATCAGAGATATTTTTCTGCTGGGATACCGAACGCCCTAGAAACACCTCTTGTTCATCTGCAGAATAAGCTAGAAAGCCTAATTTTTCAGATAATCCCCATTCTGTTACCATCCGCCGCGCCATATCCGACACCATGCGAATATCACTTGATGCGCCCGTAGTGACTTTATCTGCGCCAAAGATCATTTCTTCGGCAATACGTCCGCCACAAGCAACGCGAAGATCCGCAAACAGCCGGTCACGCGCCATTGATACTCTGTCGCCTTCTGGCAGGCGCATGACCATGCCTAAGGCACGACCACGAGGGATAATCGTGGCTTTATGTATCGGATCAGAGGCCGGTTGATGCAATGCCACCACAGCGTGTCCAGCCTCATGATAAGCAGTCAGTTTCTTTTCCTCATCGGTCATCACCATGGAACGGCGCTCTGCCCCCATCATGACTTTATCTTTAGCTTCTTCAAACTCTGCCATAGAAACGGTACGGCGATTTTTGCGTGCCGCCTGAAGCGCAGCTTCGTTGACAAGATTAGCAAGGTCTGCCCCAGAAAATCCAGGTGTCCCACGGGCAATAATGCGTGGTTCAACATCATTAGCCAGCGGCACTTTACGCATATGCACTTTGAGGATTTTCTCACGCCCCAAAACATCAGGATTTGGCACAACCACTTGACGGTCAAACCGCCCCGGACGCAAAAGCGCCGGATCAAGCACATCAGGCCGGTTCGTGGCAGCAATCAGAATGACGCCTTCGTTAGCTTCAAATCCATCCATTTCCACAAGCATCTGGTTTAACGTCTGCTCACGTTCATCATTACCTCCGCCAAGACCAGCACCGCGATGGCGGCCGACGGCATCAATCTCATCAATAAAGATAATACAAGGAGCATTTTTCTTGCCCTGTTCAAACATATCGCGAACACGGCTAGCGCCAACACCGACGAACATTTCAACAAAGTCGGAGCCGGAAATGGTAAAGAATGGGACATTTGCCTCACCCGCAATGGCGCGCGCCAGCAACGTTTTCCCTGTTCCGGGTGGGCCTACTAAAAGCACGCCTTTTGGAATTTTTCCGCCAAGCCGCTGAAACCGTGAGGGGTCGCGAAGAAACTCAACAACCTCTTCAAGTTCTGTTTTTGCTTCGTCAATCCCAGCAACATCATCAAAGGTGACACGGCCATGATGCTCCGTCAGCAATTTCGCACGAGATTTGCCAAACCCCATAGCCCCATTTCTTCCGCCGCCCTGCATCTGGCGCATAAAGAAAATCCATACCCCAATAAACAACAGCATTGGGAACCAGCTAAGCAATAGGGATAGGAACCCAGGGGAATTGCTGGTATCAGGGCGCGCAACGATACGCACATTATTGTCACGTAAAATCTCAACAATATCGCTGTTTTCAGGCATGTAACTGGATATCGGAATGTTGTTATTAGTGACACCGTAAAGGTTGCTACCCTCAATTGTCACCTCACGCATATCGCCTGACTCAACCTGAATAACAAAATCGGAAAACGGGATACTAGCAGAACGGTTTCCATTACCCTGTTGAAACATATTAAACAAAGCCAGCATGACCACGCCAATGATCAACCACAAAATAATATTCCGAGCCATATTGTTCACTTGGATAAGCCTTTCGTTCTTCTGTTCCGGATCACAATACCATGATTGTTATCCGTTCCAACCCCCGATGAATGACACGAGCGAGTCATGCGGAGGTATCTGATAAGCCGTGTTGGAAATGGCATCCTTACTAGCTTTATTGTTAATATTTATTAGATGGGGGAAGAGAGCGCCATCGTCAAGTAGAAGACGCCCATGATCTTGCAGATTCTTATTTTTATCCCCAATTAGAACAGGTATTGACCAAAATGCTCTTGGCATGGCCTGAAGAAGCCAATCATCATTTGGAAATTGGCGTTTTAGGGCGGCAAAACGTTGGTGTCCCAGTGGTTCAACCCTAACTGGCGCTGGATACGCAATTAGCCAACGTCCGTCAAACACCCCTTTGCCATCTTTGAAATCTGCCGCCTCTGACATATCCCCAGTTTCACGGCAGATCATGATATTATCAGGCCAGCGGCTATCAAGCCGCCATTCGCAGCCGCCAAGCGTTGCATCTTTTCCTGATTTGAGCCGGAGCGTAAGTTCAGCAATAGCCTCATCCGAAGGGGGGTATGGTTTTGCCATCATATGGTTCAGTGTTTTTCTTACCATAAATGGAAACCCACGATGCAAGAGCGCATGGCGCGGAATTTTGATAAATCCCTCAGGCCGAATATCTATCCAAGGGGGTGAGGCTGACATTAGCAATTTATCAATGGGTTTCACGATCCGCGATGCATATTCAGAAAGGCGTAACAATTGGCCATCATCAACACCCATTTCATTCCTTAACTGCCGATTTGTCCTTATCCGTGGTCGTTCGAACCTCTCATCCTGATTGGTGGGATCTTGAACAAAGAGCAGTCCGGCTTGACGTGCCATTTCTGCCAATTCCTTTTTGCGGAAACTTAAACATGGCCGGATCAAGCGCACCCCAAGATATCGGGTTTCAAATGCCATCCCAGCCAGTCCCCGCAAACCAGAACCGCGAGACAAGCGCATTTCGATTGTCTCTAATTGGTCATCCTGATGATGCGCTGTCATGAGGACCGCTTGTCGACGCAAAGCTTCTTGCCGCAACACCTCATAGCGTTGCTGTCGTGCCCATTCCGCAATACCCGCAGCAGGTTTAGGAAAAGCAATTTTGATCACACGGGTTGGCAGGCCATTGTGGTTTAAGGTTTCTGCCACCTTATGAGCTTCATCATCAGACCCTTGGCGAAGCCCGTGATCAACAACAACAGCAAAAAGATCTACCCGGGGTGATGTCAGCTGAGCTTGCCATGCCAGAAGCAATGCAGCCAAACCCATACTGTCTGGGCCACCGGATACGGCAAGAAGAATAGCAGGGTTTTCAGTCTGCACCGCAGCAGACGGTCGTTGAGAATCAGATAATGGTGGGTGAGTTGGCAACCCAACTGTTGCCATCACCTTTGCAAAGCGTTGAAAGACGTCCTGATCAGGCTTCACACTCAGTTTTTTCTTCAAGCCTAGCAAGGCGATTGGTGAGTTTTTCTGGTGGGTTTTCAACTGTCAGTATCAGCTTATCAAAGAAATTGCATGCGTCTTCTTTGGGGCGAGTTTTGGAAACTGATTCTGCAATCCACATCAGCACTTCAATTTTGCGTGGATCTTCGGGCCAGGTTTTCAGAAAATCAGACATGGTTTGAAGGGATTTCTGATGCTCACCCTGAACAAATTGAACACGGCCAATCCAGAACATGACATCGGAATTAAACTCACTTTCCTCATACAATTCAGCGAACTCAATTAAGGCTAGCTCTGCTTCTTTAAGGCGATTGTTGTGCAGCAAATCCTTGGCAAAATTATATTGCTCTTCTTCTGTCCCAACAGGCAGGATGGCAGGGGCCCTAGGTTCAGGTTCAGTTACTGTTAAATTGGTTTGAGCAGGATTGGCAACCGCAGTCGTACCTGCATCAAGATCAGATTTGTTGATGACCCAGCCTGTGTTTTCACCAGCATCAAGACTGTTACTAGCACTATTAAGAGCCGCCGTATTGCTATCTAAACTTTCCCCTAGATTATTACCAACAGCGTCAGAGGAAAGGGTTGGTGATGAAGCCAGTTGCGAATTAGCGGCACTGTTTGCCGTTACACTCTCACTTTCTTGATCTAACTGTTCTGCCGTGATTGCGGCGCCAGTTGATGAAAGCCGCATAAGGGTTTTCATCCGAGCTTCTAGCTGAAGAATTCGGAACTCATTATCAGAGGCGATCTGAAGAATATTTTGTATTTTGAGATTAAGCGAACTGATCTCATTTGAAATATTGCTAAGTTCGTTTAATTTCTGGTCAACACGCTCTAACACCGCGTTGGTATTTTCGCCAGACGCCATCGTTTGTTTTAACTCAAACAAATCATTTTCGACCTTTGCATTGACATTACGCAACGTATTTTCAATGGCGATGATCCGCAATTGAAGATCACCCAAAGTGGCTTGATCCACGGTTTGCGCAGAAACAGGATAGGCAATGATTGGCATCATCAGCAAAGCCACGATTGGCAAAGCGGAAATAAACCGCCATTTCCGCACCCATAAAGGCTGAAAAGATAGGGCAGATAAAACAATTTTCGTTTTCTTCATCATCTTTGGATACATCTTTTTTTGTTCACTCAGCAAGAGATTAGCCAGAATTAAAGAAATGGTGACCAATGTTAAAGTTATGGAATTATACTAACCACTTAATGGGACGAAATTAAGGCAATAAAAAACCCGATCCTAAGATCGGGTTTAAATAAAGTAAGTTATGATTAGTTGATAACGCTAACAGCGCGGCGGTTAAAGCGCCATGCGTCTTCATTTGATCCGATCACCGCAGGACGTTCCTTACCGTAAGAAATGATTTTAATACGGGCAGGATTTACACCCTGTGCAACGAGATAATCACGGGTTGCAGATGCCCGGCTTTCGCCAAGAGCAAGGTTATATTCGCGTGTCCCGCGTTCATCGCAATGACCTTCAATGGTGATGCGTACAGATGGATTAGAAGCAAGGAAACTTGCCTGATTATCCAGTATGCTTTTGGCATCGCTAGTTAATTCATAGCTATCAAATCCAAACAGCACGCGATCACCAATTTGGATCAACTCATCAGAGATAGTCATTTGTTCTGAGCTGCTTCCACTGCCGCTGTCGGCAGAACTACTAGCTGTGGAACTGCTGGCTGTGGAAGATGAAGCCCCTGTTCCATCAGCATCTCCAGAAGTGTTTGGCGCAGTTTCGCAAGCTGCGAGCAGGCCCAATGCTGCAAACAAGGTAATGATACGAACGATCATAGGGATTACTCCTCAAAAATTCCGTTATCCGGTTTTAATTACTATCAGGCACAAATAACCTAAAATTCAGAATAAAACAATACGTTATCCTGAAATATCATATAAATTCCATCATATTCTGCATGATTTATCTCTTTTAGTATAGTCATAATTGTATTTACGGTAAAAAGGGTGACCATGCTGGGTCTGATGCTCCTTCTGGGGTGATAATGCGTCTTTCATTAAATCCTGTAATATCAATGCGATAGAGATAGCTTTCCCCACCACTGCCATCACTATTTGTCGGGTATTGCTTAAAATACATCAGCACACGGCCATTAGGAGCCCAAGTTGGACCTTCAACCAAAAATCCTTTGGCCAATAACCGTTCACCTGAACCATCACTATTCATAACCCCAATATAAAACTCGCCTTTATATATTTTGGTAAAGGCGACAATATCACCTCGAGGTGACCATACAGGCGTTGCATAGCGCCCTTTGCCTCGGCTAATGCGGCGAACATTACTACCATCACGGTTCATGACATAAAGCTGCTGGCTACCTGAACGGTCAGAATTGAAAACCACCTGCTGATCATCAGGAGAATATGAAGGTGAGGTATCAATAAAAGGGGTATTGGTCAGTTGTCTGGTCTGCCGGGTGGAAAGATCCATCACATAGATATTCGTTACCCCACTCCGTGCCAAACTCATAATCAATGATTTTCCGTCATAAGAAAACCTGGGGGCAAAACTCATGCCCGGAAACGAGCCTAGAAGCTCTGATTTTGCGGACTGAATGTCCAAAAGATACACATTAGGGTTGTCGTTAA
>JAQCJL010000054.1 GCA_027593125.1 Pseudomonadota bacterium
AAAAACCGTGATTAAGCTAATCGTGGATAACGCTGATGATCGCATTCTTGGGGCGCATATGTTGGGGCCTGATGCCCCGGAAATTATCCAAGGCATTGCCATTGCGATTGTGGCAGGGGCAACGAAAGCAGATTTTGATGCAACGATTGGCATCCACCCTACCGCGGCAGAAGAGTTTGTCACGATGCGAACCCCCCGCGCCTAATTTTTAAAGGGAACATTCTTCAAGATTAGGAACAAAAAGCATAGGTTGCTAACGATTTGTCAAATCATGATAAATCCTGTTATGATAAGAAATATGATTTTATATGAGGAATGTTATGGGCTGGACACCTAATTCTTGGCGAAAACTCCCTATTGTTCAGGTGCCGGAATATACCGACCAGAGCAAACTGGAAGCGGTTGAAAAAAATCTAGCAAGCTTGCCCCCACTTGTTTTTGCGGGCGAGGTGATTGCCCTGCGTCAAAGGCTGGGGGATGTTGCGCTAGGCAATGCATTTCTGCTTCAGGGCGGCGATTGCGCAGAAAGCTTTGATGATTTCAGCGCGAACCGCATTCGTGATACCTTTCGACTATTTTTACAGATGGCTGTGGTGCTGACCTTTGGGGCCTCAATGCCCGTTATTAAGGTTGGACGGATTGCCGGACAGTTCGCAAAGCCGCGGTCATCCCCAACTGAAGTCATAGATGGGGTGGAATTGCCAAGTTATCGTGGTGATATGGTGAATGGTAATGCTTTTACTGAAGCAGATCGTGTGCCTGACCCTGATCGTCTGATGAAAGGCTACCACCAATCCTCTGCCACCCTTAATTTGTTGCGTGCATTTGCTACTGGTGGCCTAGCGGATTTGGAAAAGGTTCATGGCTGGACACTTGATTTTATTTCAGGATCGGAACAAGCCAGCCGTTATGAACAAATTGCCAGCCGAATTGATGACTGTCTCAATTTCATGCGTGCTTGCGGGATTTCTAGCGACACTTCGCACCCGCTGCGTGAAACGGAGTTTTTTACCAGCCACGAAGCCTTGCTGTTGAATTATGAAGAAGCGTTCACCCGTAAAGATACGATCACGCGAGAGGGGGGATATTTTTCCACTTCTGCTCATATGTTATGGATTGGTGATCGCACACGCCAGATTGACGGAGCTCACGTTGAATATATGCGCGGCATCCGTAATCCTATTGGCATGAAATGTGGGCCAAGCATGGAAACGGATGATTTGTTACGATTGATTGAAACCCTCAATCCTGAAAATATTCCCGGTAAGCTGACGCTGATTAGCCGCATGGGTGCGGATAAGGTGGGTGACCACTTGCCCCCATTATTAGAGGCGGTCAAACAGTCAGGATATCATGTGGTGTGGTGCTGTGATCCTATGCATGGCAATACGGTTAAAGCCTCAACGGGCTATAAAACGCGCCGCGTGCAGGATGTTCTCCAAGAGGTGACCGGCTTCTTTAAGGCCCATGATATGGTAGGCACTCATCCTGGCGGCATCCATTTTGAGATGACAGGGTCGGATGTAACTGAATGTGTGGGCGGTGATGTTCAGGCGGTTTCTGAAGAAACATTGTCGGATCGGTATCATACGTTCTGTGACCCACGGCTTAATGCTAATCAGTCCTTGGAATTGGCCTTTTTGATTGCAGACCTTTTGCAAAAACGCCGTGAGGGTGGAAATATTTTGGCCAAGGCGTCTTAAACTCTGCCGTTTTTCATATCTGAATTGATGGAGCAATCCAATGGGTACCTCGCCATTTCCGGGACCATTACCTGACCAACTTCCCAGACTTGCTGACAGTTATTTCCTGCGCAGTAAGGCGGTGGTTGAACAACATGGTGATGTCACGGTGACATACGCCATTTTCATGCGTCGGCCGGTGTTATCTGCCCCAAATATGGCAATCACGTGGTTAGAGGCCATGATGGCGCATCGCCATCAACAGGTAAAGATTGATATTCGCCACCCTGAAGGCAGTTGGGTTGGCGCCGGTCAGCCGATTTGTTATATCACGGGATCATTAGCCAGTCTGGTTGATTTGGAAACGGTGTTTCTGCAACGCATAGGCGCGGCGTCAGTGGCGGCCTATAATGCCCATGCCATGTGTAGCACGCTACCAAATGTGGCTTTCTTAGCCATGGATGCGCGGCATTGTGCAGGCACAGATATGGCAGAATTGATGGCTTATGGTGCGTCTGTTGGCTCTAAAGTCGCACAGCAGAAAGACCATGCTGTTGGATTTATCGGCTCATCAACCGACCATACCGCACCCTTTTTTGGGGTTACTCGTGGACGCGGTACCATGCCTCATGCGCTGATCGGGTATGCTGGCTCAACGCTTGAGGCGGCACAGCTTTATCGGCAAACCTTTCCTGATGAACCGTTAACCGTGTTGGTTGATTATTTTGGCTGTGAGATTACTGACAGCCTAGCCGTGGCAGATGCGTTTCGCGATATGGCAGCTGATGGACAATTATCCCTGCGGCTTGATACCCATGGTGGACGTTATTGTGAGGGGCTAGATGTTCAGGAATCTTATGCTGTTCTTGATCGTAACAAACCAGAATCTATTCGTGCTTACCGTACTGATGGAGAGCTGAAAAACCTGATTGGAACAGGGGTTTCTGCCGCCGCTACTTGGCATTTACGAGAACAGCTTGACCAACATGGTTTTGATAAGGTCAAGATTGTTTGTTCAAGTGGATTTGGCCCTGAAAAATGCCGTGTCTTTGCCTTGGCTGACGCGCCTGTCAATTTGATAGGTAGCGGATCATATTTACCAAACAAATGGTCTGAGACTTATGCCACTGCGGATATTATCGCTTACGATGGTGTTAGCCGGGTGAAAAAGGGGCGTGAGTTCCTGATCCCCTAAGGAAAGTGGGTAGTTTTGTCTTTGCCAGCCTTTGTCTTTCCTGCTAGGAAACCGTTATGACAACTCGCTTGATCTGTGCTGTTGCCCAACTTAATCCGTTGCTTGGTGCAATAGATGAAAATGTGCAGAAACTGACCAAAGCGCGACAGGAAGCTGCCGCGCAACAGGCTGATATTATCTTAACGCCCGAAATGGTGTTAACGGGCTATCAACTCGATGATCTGGTTTTGGTTGAAGGGTTTCTGGAAAAAGTCGAAAAGGCGGTAGACACATTGGCGGCCTTAACCGCTGATGGCGGCCCAGCGATCATTCTAGGGGCACCGCGACGCCATGACGGTAAGATTTATAACTCGGTGTATGTGCTGGATGCTGGGGTAGTGGTTGCGGTTCGTGATAAAACCCGATTGCCAATTGGCAGTGTGTTTGACGATCCACGTAACTTTGCCCACGGACCTATGCCTGATCCGGTGGTTTTGCGCGGCATATCTATTGGTTTGCCAATCTGCGAAGATTTGTGGCACCAAGATGTCGTTCGCCATATTGTGGATAAGGGCGCAGAGGTGATTTTGTGCCCGAATGGCTCGCCTTTTGAAATCGATAAAACAAATCTTCGGATACAAACAGCCGTCGCACGATCTAGTGAAAATCAAATCCCAATAGTTTATGCCAATCTGGTTGGTGGGCAGGATGATGTCGTTTTTGATGGGGCGTCTTTTGCGATTAACCCCGGTGGAAAATTAGGCTGTCATTTGCCAGCTTTTGTAGAAATGGTATCGATAATTGAATTGACCAAAAGGGGTGGGGCTTGGACGATAACAGGGCCGGTGGTCAAACCCGAAGAAGGTCTTGCCGCGATCTGGCGCGCGGCTGTTCTTGGGATTCGCGATTATGTCCTTAAGAATGGATTTGAACGCGTGGTTCTGGGGCTATCTGGTGGAATTGATTCAGCCATTGTGGCGGTGATGGCGGTGGACGCGTTAGGCGCGAATCAGGTTGAGGCGGTGATGATGCCATCCCCATATACTAGTCAAGACAGCCTTGATGATGCTGCCGAATTGGCAAAGCGGTTAGGTATCCGTCTTGATGAGATTGATATTGCTAATGCTATGGATGCCACCCATACAGTGCTGGCAGATAGTTTTGATCGCGGCAACGCTGATCTGGCTAAAGAAAACTTACAATCGCGGCTCCGCGGCATGATATTAATGTCCATCTCAAATACGACCGGGGCCTTGGTGCTGACCACGGGGAACAAATCAGAATATGCCACAGGTTACGCAACGCTTTATGGCGATATGTGTGGGGCTTACGCACCTTTGATTGATATTTGGAAAACTACGGTATTTGCCTTGTCAGAATGGCGAAATGCACATTTGCCAAGAGGCGTGCTTGGCCCAGAAGGTGAGGTCATGCCCAAGCGAATTATCACAAAGCCGCCATCAGCGGAATTGCGCCCTGACCAAAAAGATATCGACAGTTTGCCAGACTACCCCTTGCTGGATGCGATTATGCGTGGATTAGTTGAAGACATGGCCTCACCTGAACATCTCATCGCATTAGGTTTTGATGCTGATATTGTTCGCCGCTGTGCAATATTGCTAAAACGCGCGGAATATAAACGCAGACAAGCCGCGCCAGGACCAAAAATGACCAAAAGGTCTTTTTATCGGGATCGGCGCTTCCCAATTACTTCTGCCTATGATGGCACAGGAGAGAAATAATGGTTTCCCCATTAGTGCGTTTTGCCCCTAGCCCAACTGGGCATCTTCATGTTGGTAATATGCGAACGGCCTTGGTCAATTATCTTTTTGCCCGCGCTAACCAGGGGCGTTTTATGTTGCGTATTGATGATACGGATGATGAACGCTCGGATGAAGCTTATGAAGCCAGCATTCGCTTTGATCTCGCATGGATGGCAATGCACTGGGATTGTGAAGATCGGCAGTCATCGCGACTTAATCATTATCATGATGGGCTAGAACGGCTTTTGAAATCAGGCAGGGCTTATCCTTGTTTTGAATCACAAGAAGAACTGTCTTTGAAGCGGAAATCACAGCTTTCATCAGGGCGTCCCCCGGTTTATGACCGATCCGCGCTCAAGCTTTCTGAGGATGAGATTGAAAGCCGTAAAGCCAAGGGTGAAGTGCCGCATTATCGGTTTTTGCTAAATCATGACACTACAACTTGGCAGGATATGGTGCGCGGTGAGCAATCGATCCAAATGTCCAGCCTTTCAGACCCAGTGATTTTAAGAGCAGATGGACGCTTTATCTATACCCTCGCTTCGGTCATTGATGATGGTGATCATGGTATTACCCATATTTTGCGCGGCGAAGATCACACCACCAATTCCGCTGCACAAATACAGCTGTTTGAAGCCTTAGGTTATGCTGTTCCGCAGATGGGTCATTTTGCGCTTTTGGCTGGCGCGGATGGTGAAGGACTATCCAAGAGGATTGGCTCACTTTCCATTGGCAGTCTAAGGGATGAAGGGATTGAGGCCATGGCCATTGCCAGTTTGCTGGCACGCATAGGAACCTCTGATCCCGTGGAAATTCGTGCGCATATGGATGATCTGGTTAAAGGTTTTGATATTTCGCGCTTTGGCCGAGCCACACCGCGATTTGACCCTGAACAGTTGCGCCAGATCAATGCTAAGGTATTGGCTGAGTTTTCTTTTGATCAAGTCAAAGACCGCTTAGAAGGGGTGGAAGACGCTGCTCTCATATGGGCGGCGGTAAAAGGGAATATTTCTGATCTGTCAGAGGTCAAGCAATGGGCCGCTATTGTTCATGAACCCATCACCCCTGTGATTTCTGATCCATCGATGATGACAGCGGCAATATCGGCTATGGATCAACTTCCCGATCAGGCGATTGACGGTGATTTTTGGGGGCAGTGGACAAAACATATCATGCAAGATACCGGCCTTAAGGGTAAAGCTGTCTTTATGCCCCTCCGTCAGGCATTAACAGGTCGTCAATCTGGACCAGAAATGGCTATGCTTCTGCCCCTCATAGGGCGTGAGCGTATGATTGTCAGCCGTAAGGGCGAGGCGTGCTAATGTCCCCTTTGCCACTTCGTTTTTATAATACGCTTAGCCGTCAAAAAGATCATTTCTCGCCGATTGATCCTCATCATATCAAGCTTTATGTCTGTGGGCCGACGGTTTATGACCGCATCCATATTGGCAATGCCAGACCCGTTGTGGTGTTTGATGTCTTGGTACGGATGTTACGGTATTGCTTTCCCAAAGTGACATATGTCCGAAATATCACGGATGTTGATGATAAGATTAATGCCCGAGCCACGGAAGAAAACCGATCAATTCGTGAATTAACAGATGAAACTATTGCCAGGTTTCACGAAGACTGTCAGGCCTTAGGGGCGTTACCACCAGATGCTGAACCCAGGGCAACGGACCATATTGATGGAATGATTGCTATGATTTCCACCTTGATCAATCGCAACCATGCTTATGTTGCCGAAGGTCATGTGTTGTTTGATGTGCCTTCCTTTGAGGGGTATGGGGCGTTATCACGGCGCAGTGTGGATGAACTAAAGGCCGGGGCAAGGGTCGATGTAGCCCCTTACAAAAAATCCCCTATGGATTTTGTCTTATGGAAACCATCTGCCGCCAATGTTCCAGGTTGGGATAGCCCATGGGGGCGTGGGCGTCCGGGATGGCATATTGAATGTTCAGCAATGAGCCGTGCCTATCTTGGGGAAGAGTTTGATATCCATGGCGGTGGTCTTGATCTGATTTTTCCGCATCATGAAAATGAGATAAGCCAATCTTGCGCCGCGCATGGAACAGATCATATGGCGCGCTATTGGTTGCATAATGGATATGTCACTGTTGATGGTGAAAAAATGTCAAAATCGCTTGGCAATTTTGTCACTATGGCTGATTTGTTGAAAACCACGCGAGGTGAGGTGATCCGTCATGCGCTGTTGCAAGGACATTATCGCGGGCCTCTGGATTTCTCTGTTGAGGCCTTAAAAGAAAGCGAAGCTGCGCTTAATGGGTTGTATCGAGCGGTAGGTGATGATGATTTGGCAACAGATATTGCCCCTGATGCCGCGTTTTTGGCGGCGCTTGCAGATGATTTGAATACCCCACTGGCCCTAGCCCGACTTCATTATCTGGCCGGCGCCGCTAACCGCGGTGAAGACGGGGCAAAGGAAAGCCTAAAGGCCTCTGCCGTTATGCTGGGTTTATTAGAGGGAAGGGCTAAAACATGGTTCCAAAGCCCGACCCAAAGCCCTGGCCAAAGCGATGCCCATGATGCATTGGATGATGCCGCTATTCAGGATAGGATTGCACGCCGTAATGCCGCCCGTGCCCAGCGTGATTTTGCCGCCGCTGATGCAATTAGAGATGAATTAGCGGCGCTTGGCATTACTCTTGAAGATAAAGCTGAGGGTACCGTGTGGCGGCGAGGGTAGCTTTTGATTGCGGCACTGCGCCCATAATGTCATAAAATAGGGAAAGATGAATAAGGAAAGAGTAATGACCGACCAAAGGATATGGCTGTTTGACACGACTTTGCGTGATGGGGGGCAGACACGCGGAATCGATTTTTCTGTTGCTGATAAAATTGCCATAGCTAAAGCCCTAGATGAGATGGGCATTGATTATGTTGAAGGTGGCTGGCCAGGTGCTAATCCCACAGATGATGAGTTTTTTGATCGGTTTCCGAAAATGAAACACGCAAAATCTGTGGCTTTTGGCATGACACGGCGCAGTGGAAGAAGCTCAGATAACGACCCCGGTTTGGTGGCGGTTATTAATGCGGCAACAGATGCGACTTGTCTGGTCGGCAAAACATGGGATTTTCACGTCACTAAAGCTCTTGGCATTACGCTTGATGAAAACCTTCAGATGATTATCGACTCCCTTAAATCAGCAAAGGCTAAGGGACGTGAGCCGATGTTTGATTGCGAGCATTTTTTTGATGGGTATAAGGCCAATCAGAAATACGCCTTAGATAGCATAGCCGCCGCGCGTGATGGCGGGGCAGAATGGATTGTGCTTTGTGATACCAATGGCGGCAGTCTGCCGGGTGAAGTATATGATGCGGTTAGCATTGTCAGAAACACCTTTCCCGATATTAACATTGGCATTCATACCCATAATGATGCCGGTCTAGCTGTTGCTAATACGCTAGCGGCGGTTGAAGCCGGGGCAAGACAGGTGCAGGGCACGATTAATGGTATTGGTGAGCGTTGTGGTAATGCCAACATGATTACCTTAATCCCGAATCTGATGCTGAAACTGGGGTATGAAACGGGCATTCCTAGCAATAATCTAACAAAGTTAAAAACGTTGTCACGGATGCTGGATAGCCGAATTAATCGCCATTCCAATGCTCATGCGCCTTATGTTGGTGATGCGGCTTTTGCACATAAAGGCGGTCTCCATGCTTCAGCAGCTCAAAAAGACCCACGCACCTATGAACATATTTCCCCTGACAAAGTTGGAAATAGCCGCCAATATATCGTTTCAGATCAATCAGGGAAATCAAACTTCATTGCTAGGTTTGAACAGCTTGGAATTGCTATTGATCCCAAAGATAAGCGTCTAAACAGCCTGATTTCAACGGTTAAAGAACAAGAATACAAAGGCTATGCCTATGATATCGCTGAGGCCAGCCTTGAGCTAATGGTGGCAAGGCGGTTAGGAAATGTGCCAGAGTATTTTAGCATTGGCCGATTTAGGGTGATGGATGAACGCCGTTTTAACGCCAAGGGTAGTCTGATTGTAGAATCCGAAGCCACAGCAAGCGTAGTTATAAACGGAAACTCCTATCATGAGGCTGCGGTAGGGAATGGCCCAGTTAACGCCGTGGATACCGCAATCCGAAAGGCTTTGATTAGAGGATATCCAATATTAGCAGATGTGTCCTTGGTAGATTATAAGGTGCGAATTCTTACCGGTGAGCAAGGTGATGGCGGCACTGATGCAGTGACGCGAGTGTTGATTGAATGTGAAGATACTGAAAACAACAATTGGACCTCTGTAGGGGTTTCCACAAATATCATTGATGCTTCTGTCATGGCATTGACCGATGCGATGACATGGAAGCTTTATAAATCTGGGGCGATGATCGCAGCGGAGAATTGACCCTTGGCCGGAACAAACCGTTCAGCTCTTGAAAAGGATGTGTTGCCGGCAAATATAATGCCTGCCGTTATCTTGTCTCATCCTCAAATGGGTGAAAATATTGGTGCCGCCGCCCGGGCGATGAAAAACTGTGGATTACAGGATCTCAGGCTAGTTAAACCTCGTGACGGCTGGCCAAATCCAGCGGCTGAGGCTATGGCCTCTGGTGGTGCTGATATTCTCATGACGGCAAGGGTTTTCGAAACAACCCCAGAAGCGGCAGGAGATATCACCCTATTAATTGCGACAACTGCCCGAAAACGCGGCATGGCACAAAGGGTCATGACGCCTCGGCAAGCGGCTGACGCTATCATCAGCCATCATCAGACAGGAGGACGGACAGGGTTGCTGTTTGGGGCGGAACGGGCAGGGCTTGATAATGATGAAGCGGCCTTGGCTAATATTCTTGTAACTGTTCCTTTGAATCCGGCGTTTGCCTCATTGAATTTGGCCCAAGCTGTGTTGCTGATGGGATGGGAATGCCGTATGGCAGGATTGGCTTTAACCCAGCAACAGACCGAAACTGCAATCGAAGAAGAAGATAAGGCTAGCCTAGAAGATCGTGAATATTTTTACAGTGCGCTTGAGGATAGCATTGCCAAAGGGGGGTTTTTCGCAAGTCCTGATATGCGACCAGTGATCATGCGAAACATCAAAGCGATGTTTAACAAAGCCCCTCTTTCAACACAGGATATCCGCACCTTGCATGGCATCATTAAAGCTATTGCCCGATCAGGCATATCCTAAAGTGTGAGCAGATGGCGTAAATGCGCCAGAAGTAGCGGTTGATGCTTGACAGACACCTGCTTTTTTTCTAATAAACAGCTTCATTCTTGGGAACGTGGACAATTTGCATTGTGGTTAGTTGTCCCGGTCAATTCAGATTGACATCTGTTTTGACCCTACCGGGGCAACAAGCAAAGCCCAAAAGGGCATATGCACATAAGGAGTTTGTTATGGCCTCTCAGTCAGAACATAAACGCCATCACGCGAAATATAAAATCGACCGCCGTCTAGGCGTCAATCTTTGGGGTCGCCCCAAATCACCTGTTAATAACCGTGAATATGGCCCAGGTCAGCATGGTCAGCGCCGCAGTAAGCCTACCGATTACGGTATTCAGCTTATGGCGAAGCAAAAGCTGAAAGGCTATTACGGTAACATCGGTGAAAAGCAGTTCAAAAAATATTACGTTGAGGCTGTTCGCCGCCGCGGTGATACAGGTCAAAACCTGATTGGTATTCTGGAAAGCCGTCTTGACGCTATGGTATATCGGATGAAGTTTGCCCCAACGGTTTTTGCTTCACGCCAATTGGTCAGCCATAAGCATGTTTTGGTAAATGGTCACATTTGTAACATTCCATCCAGAATGTTAAAGCCTGGTGATGTGGTTGAAGTGCGTGAACGCGCACGCAATATCCCATCAGTGCTTGATGCTATTGTTTCTGCTGAACGTGATATTCCTGAATATACCGATGTTGATCAGACAGGATTGAAGGGAACTTTTACCCGTATCCCTAACATCGAAGATGTGCCTTATCCGGTGCAAATGGAACCAAATCTGGTTATCGAATATTATTCTCGTTAAGCATTAGTTCGTGGTCTGCTTTGGCAGGCCACGGGCAACCATTACTACCCCAACAGCAACAAACATAAAGCCAGCCACTTGTGGGCTGGTGATTTCCTCTTTTAGGATGATTGCGTCCATGATCATCGCAAAAGGCGGAATAAGGACAGTCACAAGTGTTGTTGTTCCTGCCCCAGCCCGTTCAAGCAACATAAAATACAAAATATAGGCAAGGCTGGTCGATAATACCGCCAGTAATCCAATAGAAATGATGTTCACCGTGCTTGGGGTAAATAAGGGAAGTCCTTCCATATAAAGGACAATGATCCCCATCCAGAACGCACTTGATAACAGCATCACAGTAACTGATACCAGAGGGTCTACGCCTTTAATAAACTTCCGCGCCATAGTTGTCGAAATTGCGTAACAGAGGGTAGCAAGGATGATGCATTGCTGTCTTAATTTATCCACCGACAAAGACAGCAATTCAGACGGGCCAATGGCAATAATCACACCTGTAATTCCTAAGATAATTCCCAAAAGCCTAATCATAGTCAGCCGTTCATCAACAAACATCATGCTGGATA